>DATBUB010000153.1:0-2135 GCA_036516555.1 Bacillaceae bacterium | reverse complement strand
ATTCTTCTCATTCCCCTCCCGGCAAAGCTACCAGAAGAATGCCATCATCCCCGCTTAATTGCCAACCTTCATAAAGACCGCTGGCCGGGAATACATCTACATGTATGTTGCCTTCAAATTCAAAGGATAAATCTGAAATGCCTTCACCGTGAAATGTATCCATAATCTTTTTTCCTATCAAAATGCTTTTCAGGTGTACTGACGGAAAACAACCCGGCTCCATTCTTGCAATCCTTGTACCCTGTCACAATATGGCTAGAACAAATCAATCGCCAGGGTCATTCGATGATCAGGACCCCTTTATCAAAAAATATACCTAGAGGAATGCCCGCTCAAATATCACCTCATTATTACTATCGGTGATATATGGAATAACTTTTCAAAATTTACCTCTTTTGATGCTGAAAACAATAGATTTTTCCTTCAAATTTCTTATTTGATAGACAGAACTGCTTAACTTTTTCAGAAACCTTTACCCCGCATGTTACACACGTTGCTCCCTGAAAAGTTATATCAGACTTTAATGCTGCTTTATGATTTTCTCTCATTTGTGCATCTGTAATATTGATAACCTTTAGAGTATGGAACATGTCCTCAATTTCACTATCGGTAAATACAGGAGTTGAATTTTGAAGCTTCATCACATTGATTTTTCGATTAATAAATTCTGTAAGCTCAGTATCATACACGCAAAGTTGAGTTGATTGAATTTTTCTCAATTCAGGATCTGTCCGGAACGTTGCCCTTCGCGTGAAGGAAATCATTGAAAAAATAGGATGAGCTTCAGATAATTGAAGTGCCTGTTTGATTGTTTGGATATGGCCATAATTCTGGTGGAAAGGGTTCATCACCTTATGTTTTTTGTTAACAGTCCACTGTTTGTCGGATTTACTTCCCACTATTTCTCCAGAGTAATTTTTGGTTTCAATCACAAATATCCCATAGGGACTCAACAAAATGTGATCTATTTGAGAGAAGCCTGACTTGGCTTTTTCATTTACAAACATAAAGTCAGCCACATGCTTATAATTCTTTGGAAATTGGTCCAATTGAATATTGATTTTGTATTCTCCTAAATCTCCAATACGGTCGGGTTGAATTTTTCTAGGTGGCTTCTGATTACTCTTACCCTTTTCTTTTATCTGTTCTTTTTTGCCAAATATTTTGGAAATGAAGCTCATGATTTATCTCCTTTTTTGATTTGTTCACTCATCTCATCCATCTTCCTCTCCAGCTGGTCAAGCCGGTCCCTTCGTTTCTTGCTGGAGCGGAAAACTGCCACAATCAATACAATCACCAATATAATAATGCCCATACTCATCAATTGGAACAGGATATCCCCTATATTTAAATTGCTCACTTTATCACTCCCCAGATGTATAATGTTTACCTTTCCTAATACGCAAACGGTTGCTGCTAAGTTTCAATACTTAAGTAAACGCATTCCATTTCTTTTGGTAAAATAGATAAAAATACCTCTCATTGGAGACGATTATGAAAAAGATGGCATTTGATAACTTTGAAGAATACATGGATCCTGTCCTTTATGATATCGAGCATGACGGGTATCAGAATGATATCCCTTTCCTGCAGAAGTGGGCAGCCAAAGTGGAAGGAACCATCATTGACATCGCCTGCGGTACAGGAAGGGCTGCCATTCCCCTGGCCCGCAAAGGCTACCGCCTTATGGGCGTGGATGCTCACCTCGGCATGCTGAACGAAGCAAAGAGGAAAGCCTCCAGGGAAGGGCTGCACATTGAGTGGGCGGAACAAGATTGCTCTGCCTTAAATGTACCTATAACCAGTCCCTTGGTCTACTCGGTTGGAAACTCCTTTCAACATTTCCTGACGAACGAGGCACAGGATGGACTATTAACTTCTGTGAACAGGCATCTGAAAACCGGAGGGATTTTCATTTTTGATACGAGATTCCCGAGTGCAGAGGAGTTGCTGCAGCCAAGCACAGAGGAATATTGGAGAAGCTACACCGACCCGGGGAAGAAATTAAAGGTCGATGTGTATACGATCAGCCGTTACGAGGCTCTGGCTCAGGTCCAGCATTACACAACAATCAGAAGGTATCGAAACGAAGCTGGCGAGCTGGTGGATGAGAAAAGAACAAACATCAGCCTGAG
>DATBUB010000152.1:0-5383 GCA_036516555.1 Bacillaceae bacterium | reverse complement strand
CTTCGATCGGCTGGAAAAATGATGTCAATGCCGCTTTCCCGATCTGCAGACCGACTAGAAACAGAATCACCGCCACAATGATGGCCGCAATGGATTCAGCCTTTCCATGCCCGTATGGATGGTCCTTGTCCGGAGGCTGCTTTGCAGCCCTCAGGCCTACATAAACAGCAAGTGATCCTGCTATATCCGATGCAGAGTGTACAGCATCTGCAATAAGGGCCTTACTGTTTGCCTTTACCCCGACCAGCCCTTTTATAACAGCCAATGCAACATTGATGATGATTCCAAGCCATGCGGCAAACTCCGCTTGTTTAAAACGATCTTTCTGTTCCATTTCGAATCTCCTTTATGTAAGGTCCTATTGTTATTCTACCCCCTTGAACCAAAAAAACCGCAGAAACACTGCGGTTTTTTGGTGTCTGACATCTATACTTGCGGTTCATCAGACCATTTTTTCTTTTCCTTTACTGTATTGATCGGTCCTTTTTTCTTTAGTTCCTTCACTTTCAGGTCATACCACAGCTGTGCGGAAATGAAAATAGAAGAATATGTTCCCGCAAGCAATCCGACCAGCAGGGCAAGAGCGAAGTTTCGGATGGACTCGCTGCCGAAAATAAGGATGGCCACTACCGTTACAATGACGGTCAAGACCGTATTGATCGAACGGGTCAGTGTTTGGCGAAGTCCTTTGTTGACGATTTCTGCGATATCCGCTTCTGTCTTAAGCCGTTTTTTTGCCACCATATTCTCACGGATCCGGTCAAACGTAACGATGGTATCATTAATGGAATAACCAACGATCGTCAGTACAGCGGCAATAAAGGTGAGATCCACCTCAAGCCTGGTCAGGCTGAAGAAGGCGATGATGAAAAAGGCATCATGAAGCAATCCGAGTACGGCAGACAGCCCCATGGAAAATTCGAAACGGAGCGACACATAGATGACAATTCCAAGCGCTGCTATCGCAAGGGCATAAAGTGCATTTTTAGCCAGTTCTTTCCCGACTGTAGGCGAAACCGTGCTTACATTCGGTTCAGAGCCAAACTTATCTTTGAAATGGGTCTTCAATTCAGCAATTTCATCCTTTTTCAGGACCCCTTTATAGCGGGCGACCCCTACATCATTTTCTGCGCCTGAAAGGACGACATCTTCTGTCGGCAGGTCAATTGCCTTCAGCTCATCCTTCAATTCCTGAGCAGTCATTGCCTTGCCGCCGTCAATTTCCACGCGCGTACCGCTGGAAAAGTCAATTCCCAGATTCAGCCTGAATATTCCCAGTACAATGATGCCGGCGACTATCAAGGCAGTTGAAATGACATAGAACTTTTTCCTGCTGGCAACAAAATCGAAACGGTCAAAACGTGTCTTCAAATCATGTGTACTTACGTTTTCCTCAATCGGATGGATGTCCTGCTGCTTCACGCCAAACCAGCCCGGCTTATCCTTGAACAGGCGGCTGTTGATCCATAGGCCAAGCAACAGCCTGGACCCATATACCGCGGTTACAAAGCTCATCAGGATACTGACGATGAGCATGGTGGCAAAACCTTTAACGGAGCTTGTCCCAAAGAAGAACAGGACCGCTCCAGCCAGCAAAGTAGTGACATTGGCATCCAAAATGGCAACGAAGGAAGATTTATTCCCTGCCTGGAATGCCGAGCGAAGAGACCTTCCGATTTTCAGTTCTTCCTTCAGCCGTTCATATGTCAGGATATTGGCATCCACCGCCATTCCCACCCCGAGAATCAGGGCGGCTATGCCCGGCAAGGTCAATACCCCGTTCATCAGATCAAAAATAAGCAAAATCAAATAAATATAAATGGAAAGAGTGACCGTGGCAATAATGCCCGGAAGCCTGTAATAGACGATCATGAACAGGAAAATGATTGCAATGCCGATGATGCCAGCGGTAACGGTCTTATCCATCGCCTGCTCACCGAATTTGGCTCCCACGGATGTGGAATAGACTTCATTCAATTTGACCGGAAGGGCTCCTGCGTTCAGCAGATTGGCCAGATTTTCAGCTTCCTCTTTTGTAAAGCTGCCCTCAATGATGACATCCGTTGTATTGAGTACCTGATTGACGTTTGGCGCAGAAAGAAGCTTCTGGCTTTCCCCCTGGGAGGCCTTTTCAAAGGAATCCACGCCTTCTTCAAAATCAAGCCAGATGGCAAGCTGGTTATTCGGAGCCATGCTTAGGACTTTTTCAGTGACCTCCTTGAATTTTGTCCGGTCCTTCAATTGAACCTGGACAATCGGCTGATTCGTGTCCGGTGAAAAAGATTGCTTGGCAGCTCCTTCCACCAAATCGGTTCCGTCCATCATTACGTTATCATGAATATCCCGGAAGGTGAGGGTTGCCTGGGTGCCAAGGATCTCCCTGGCCTGGTTTTGGTCTTCTACACCAGCCAGCTGGACACGGATCCGGTTATTTCCTTCAATCTGGATATTCGGCTCGCTTACTCCGAGCACATTGATCCGGCGGTTCAGGGCTTCGGTTGTATGTACTAGTGTGTCCCTGTCCACCTTCTGGCCTTTATTGGCCGGCTCTACATCATATAAAACCTCGAATCCTCCCTGCAGGTCGAGTCCTAGTTTTATGTTATTTATAATGCCGTTTGCCGTCGCACCCATCAGTCCTGCCATAAAGATGACAATCAGAAAAAAGGCGACGATCCTGCTTCTTTTAACCATTAAATGAGAATCCTCCTTGCCATTATGGACATTAAAAAAGAAAAAAATAGAAACGGACAATTTTTGGCAACATCATCATTATGAAGGAGATGAAAAAAACTGTCAATTTACCTTTCCAGCTTTATTTGCCTTTTGGATGCAGCAGTTCATTCAATTCCTCGCTGTCCAGGTCAGCAAATAAATCGGGAGAACGAAAAGCAGAAACCGTTGCATAATTCATATACTCTCCTGGCTTCAGAGACAGGACATCAGATACAAGCGCATACATGCGAATGCCCTCAGCAGGCTTCTTCCATTTCTTGTTTATTAAAAATCCCCACAAATCCTCCTTTGTCACATGCCCGTAACCCAATACGGCCATCTCCTCGGCCTTGCTTTGAAGTGCCGGTCCGAGAATATGGAAGTAGGATTCGTATGGATGGCTCCCTTGCTTCATCGTTATACCGCCCTTCTGTTCTATCAATTTGGGAACTTGTCATGCTTTGTCCCGCTCCATGCATATACATTATTGTAATGTAATTGAACATATTTGAGAAGGCAGGGACATTCAATGTCAAAGTTTCTTAGGGGCACACTCATTTTGATGGCAGCCGGTCTGCTTACAAGGCTGTTGGGTTTTATCAATCGAATCGTCATAGCCAGAATGATTGGGGAAGAAGGCGTCGGTTTATTCATGATGGCCTTCCCCACCTTAATCCTGGTCATTACGATCACCCAGCTGGGCCTTCCGGTTGCCATTTCCAAAGCTGTTGCAGAGGCCGATGCCCGGGGGGACCAGAAGAAAATCAAAAAAATCCTTGCCGTCTCCCTTGCTGTCACCATTTCTCTTTCACTCATATTTACGCCTGCCCTCATGCTGACTGCCCGGCAGCTGTCCACTGCCTTGTTTACGGACCCGAGAACATATTACCCTCTGTTCGCTATTGCCCCCATAATCCCCATTGTCGCTGTTTCATCCGTTATAAGGGGATACTTTCAGGGGAAGCAAAATATGAAACCCGCCGCTGTCTCCCAAGTTCTTGAGCAGGCGGTCCGCATCACCTTGATCGCTGTGCTGACAAAGGCTTTTCTGCCTATGGGGGTCGAGTACGCAGCCGCAGCCGCCATGGCCGCCTCCGTGCTAGGTGAACTGATCTCCCTTGCCTATTTGTTCTTGATGTTTAAAGCAAAGAAAAAATTTCCCGTCCGCAGGAAATTCATCCATGCCCTGAAAACGGGAAAACAGACGTTTTCTGAATTGATGAGTGTGGCATTGCCTGCTACCGGAAGCAGAATGATCGGCTCCCTCTCCTGGTTCTTCGAACCGATCGTTGTGTCCCAAAGCCTTCTCCTAGCCGGGGTTGCAGCAGGGGTTGCAACCAAACAGTACGGCCTATTGACCGGCTATGCCCTACCACTGCTAATGCTGCCATCCTTTATTACTTATTCGCTGTCGACTTCGCTCGTTCCTGCCATCAGCGAGGCGAATGCAAGAAGAAATTTTTTGCTGGTGGAACACAGGCTGCAGCAGGCTCTAAGGTTCGCTCTGCTCACGGGAGGGCTTTCGGCCACCATTTTGTATGTCTTTGCCGATCCGCTCATGGCGCTGATGTATGGTTCGGCAAATGGAGCTGATTTTATCCGTCTGATGGCGCCCTTTTTCATTTTCCATTATTACCAGGGCCCGCTTCAGGCCATTTTGCAGGCACTCGACCTTGCCCGTGCAGCCATGTTAAACAGCCTCATCGGAGCAGCGGTCAAAATTGCTGTAATATTTACTCTCGCTTCACAGCCGCATTTTGGGATCAACGGTGCTGCATTGGGCATAGTGGCCAGCACGGTGCTCGTCACTATGCTCCATTTCGCTACAGTCATGAAGAGAATACAGTTCACTGTCTATTTGATCGATTATGTAAAATTTATCGTTGCAGCGCTGGCGTCCGGTTTTGCGGGAAAGATTGTTTCACAGCAGATGGTTCGGGAGTATGGCGATTTTACCGCTCTTGCTGCAGGAATCCTGGCCTCTTCCGCCGTCTATCTGTTCATGCTGCTGGCCCTTCGTCTCGTTCGGAAGGATGACTTGGCCAGAATCCCTTTTATTCGCAAATGGGTGCTTTAAGAATCAGTTTGGTACTGATAATCCACAAATAATTTTCCGTTCTGGTAGCTGCAGAATGAAATATCCTTTGTGTGGCCATGTCCCCTGCTTTTGAGTTCATCCAGGAGCCAACTTTCCGTTTTTCCGATTTCCTGCAAGTGGTCCTGCTGAATGACACCATCCAGAATCAGAGGGATTGTATAGGAACCCCCTCTTTTCCGGCTGTCTTTTCTTATGACCGACAGTTGCCCCGATGTCTCAAGTATGGCAAATTCGACTTCATCAATATCGTTGACGTCTTTTAACCGCAACTGCATAAGAAGATCATCGAAATTATACCGATGTTTCTTCATCATCTTCTCATCTATTTTACCATTCTTGATGATCAATGTCGGCTTGCCATCCACCAGTCTCCGGAAGTTCCGGCTTTTCAGCGAGAAAAAAGCCAAGGCGACCTGGATGAGCAGAAGGAGGACGATGGGGACGACAGAATGGATGATGGGGTCATCATGAGATTCAATGGCTATGACGGCCATTTCCCCAATCATGATGAATACGACAAGATCCAGGACGCTCAGCTCTCCAATCTCCCTTTTGCCCATGAGCCTGAAA
>DATBUB010000151.1:0-9841 GCA_036516555.1 Bacillaceae bacterium | reverse complement strand
GTCCTGAAAATCTGCATAATCCCACTGGTTGATCGTAACAACATCCACCATGTCATTATGAATGAAATCGGAGACCGTTTCTTTATAATGGTTAAAGGGCAAAGCGATCGTCTGCACTTTGATGTAAGGGTTCGCTTCTTCAAATTGCCGGATCAGGTCCGGGAATTTGGCATCCTTGACCAAATTCGGATAATACCCCACCCTCAAAATGATTTGATCGAAAGGTTTGCTTGAAACCACCATATTTCCTATTCTGGACTTTTTGACGATCAAGCCCTCTGCAACAAGCTCTTCCAGTCCTTTTCTGACGGAATTCTTGCTCAGGCCATATTCATCGGCCAAAATGAGTTCGGATGGCAGATAATCCCCAACCGGTATTTCGCCTTCAACAATTTTGTTTCTCAATTGTGAAATCATATTATTGAGTTTGATTTTAAATTCTTCCCTGCTAATCTTTCCGCTCATAATCAGGATCCTTCCTTGTCCATCTTTATTTAATTCCTGACAACGCAATTCCTTTTACAAAATAACGCTGGAAGAATAAGAATATTAGAAACGTGGGGATGAAGGAAAGAACCGATCCTGCCATCTCCACTCCAAAATGGCCTTCCTTCGTCAGCAATGAGGCAAGCCCCACTGTAATCGGGTACATTTCCTCACTTGTTGTAAAAATTAGCGGTGTCAATAAATCGTTCCAGTTCCCGATAAAAGCGAACGTTCCCACCGTAGCAATGACCGGTTTGGCCAAAGGCAAATAAATCTTGAAGAATACGGTAAAATCGCTTGCGCCGTCAATATGTGCCGCTTCCTCCAGGTCCTTTGGCAAGGTCATCATGTATTGGCGAACAAGAAAAACGCCCATGATTCCCCAAAGCTCCGGCACGATCAGCGGCAAATACGTGTTGATCCATTCAAATTTCGCAAACATGATATAGCGAGGAATGATCAACAGCTGGCTCGGAAGCATGACAACACCCATCATAAGCCAAAATATTGTATCCCTAAAAGGAAATTGCTTCCTCGCAAAGATGTACCCCAGTATCGCCGCAAAGAACATCTGGGAAAAGACAGGGATAACGGTAATGACCAAAGAGTTGATGATCCATTTGAAATAAGGTGCATTTGTGAAAATATAATAAAAGTTTCTCAGGCCCATATCTTCCTTGAACACCCAAGAAAATGGACTGCCGATCGGTGTGCGCATGTTGAGCATACTTCCGATTACCATGATCAGGAAGGGAGTTATGAACAGCAGCCCAATGATCAGCAGCGGTATGTATATCCAATTTGAACGGTTGAATATTCTATTCATGTTTTCTCCCTCCCCTAGTTATAGCTAACTTCTTTACCCAAGTATTTTCGCTGGACGAGCGAAATGGTAAAGATGATAAAGAACAGCACATATGCCAGGACACTTGCATAGCCGAGCCTCAAGGATGTAAACCCTTCCTGGTACAAGTAATAAACGATCGTTGTTGTTGAATGATTCGGTCCGCCAGATGTCAGCAAGAAAGCGGAATCAAAGATCTGGAACGAACCAATGGTTGTAATGATCGCGACATAAAAGTGAATAGGGAGCAGCAAGGGAAAAGTAACTTTCCAAAACGTCTTGAAGGCCGATGCTCCGTCTATTTTCGCTGCCTCGTATAATTCTCCCGGAATCGACTGAAGTCCGGCATAATAGTAAATCATAGTGCTTCCGCACACCTTGAAAATCGAGAGCCCTGCCAAAACGATAAGAGCCTGTGCCGAACTTGAAAAGAAAAGCTGTGTCTCAATGCCGAACATCTCAAGAACCGAATTGACAAACCCGTCTTCTGTTCCTTTGAATAGCCATCCCCAAATCCCTGAGATGACAACAAAAGAAGTGACCACAGGCAAGAAAAACAATCCTTTGAAGAAGGCGGAACCGATTTTGCCTGTATTGATCAGCAGTGCAAGGATCAGTCCCAACGCCATTGTGGGAACTATATAATAGAATGAAAATTTAATGGTGTTCCAAATCGCCTTCCATGCCATGGGATCATTAAAAAGTGCCAGCCAGTTTTTCAATCCGATAAACTTGGGCTCGCCTATGAGCGGCCAATTGGTGAAAGTCAGGACAAAACTGAATAATATAGGGAAAAGTTGGAAGATGGCAAAATGGATGAGGACCGGAATAAGGAAAATATAAACAAGACCATATTTATTCCAATTCTTTTTGATTTTTGCTTTCAAAGATAATGCGGTTGCTTTTTGGGCGTTTGGAGAAGGACTGATTTCAGCGTTCATGGCCTAACTCCCTCCTTTATCATACTTGAATAAAGAAAACAGAGAGGAGAAATGGCTTCCTCCTCTGTGTCTTCCACATTATTGCTTGTCAATTTCTCCTTGGATGACTGCAGCTGCATCGTCAGCAGCCTGTTTCGGCGATTTTGACCCTTCGAGCATTGCCTGGACTTCGGCTGTTACCAAAGGAATGATATCGCGTGCTACAGGGTGAATGACACCTGGCCTTGTATACTCCAGCCATTCCGTCATTTTGGACATTTCAGGATCGTTGGCGTATATATCGGAAGCTGATTTCCTCGCTGGAATATACTTCGTCAATTCGTTGAACGCTTTGGCGTTATCCGTGTTTGTCATATACTTGATCAGCTTCGCTGCCGCCTCTTTATTTTTGCTGTTGGACGGTACTACGAACATTCCGGTAGTTCCAAAAGTTGCTTGCACCTCTCCTTTTAATGGAGGCCCAAGAACATAATCAGTAAAACCGCGTTCCTTCATGGAGCTGAGTGTCAGCCCCGTTGCGCCGGAGGAAAGATGTTTTCCTTCCAAAAAGTCTTCGAAATGGGTTAAAGCATTTACGGAATCCTTAGGGATATAGCCCTCTTTATACCAGTTATTGATCGTTTCAAATGTTTTGACGCCCTTTTCGTTATTGATGACCACTTTGCCGTTTTCATCAATAACATCTCCGCCAGCCTGCCAAAGAATCGGATAAAGTGTTCCGTTCAATGTATTTCCGCCTTCATAGCCGCGGGCATAAAACCCTTTTTCGACGGCTTTTTTAGCTAAGGCATCAAACTCTTCCCAGGTGGTCGGCACATCTTCTTTAGAGGCGCCGATTGCTTCAAGGACTTTTGTATTATACACATTTGCCCTTACCTCGTGGAGGATAGGCAAACCATACAGCTCATCTTTGTAAGTGACGGCAGCCAATGAACTTTCAGGAAAATCTTCTTTGTCCCAGTCATCGCCCAAAAGCTCTGTGATTGGAGTAAGTACTCCTTTATCCGCAAATTGGGCCATCATGTCAGGAATCAGGTAAAATACATCCGGACCTTGGCTAGCCGCCAAAGCGGTCAGGATTTTTTGCTCCCTGTTGGCCCATGGAATTTCTTCGAATTTCACTTTTACATCCGGATATTCCTTGTTGAAGTCAGCAGCCATTTTTGCAAACACTTCATTTTGCTTGTCCTTCATCTCGGAGCTTACATACGGATGCACCCAAACCGTTAAATTGCCGGACAGTTTCCCATCCTTCCCTTTGCCTTCCCCATTGTCTTTGGATCCTGCGTCCTTGGAAGAACAGGCTCCCAAAACGAAGACCAGAAGAAGTGCCATAAAGATACTAACTAACTTTTTCCCCCTCATGAATGTACCCTCCTAAAAATTATAATGTGGTTCATATCTGGTACTTGTTTATTATCATAAGGAAACGTTTTCAAACTGTCAATATCTTCATGAAAAATAATTTTGAAAATTTTTTATTCTGTGCTAAAGCCTGTAAAGACAACGCTTTTCGACAGTGTGGTTCAGATAAGGACCAGTTTAGGATATGGACTCAAAAAAGAATTTCTCTGCCTAATTTTGCTGATTCATATATACCGCCAATTATCTTCATGACCTCCGCCCCATGCCTTGCCGGGCTGATCGGCTGAATATTTTTTATACAGCAGTCAACAAAGTGATCAATTTCATTATCAAAAGCCCTATCAATATCCAAGCTCCGGCTGTCGGTCTGCGGAGTCATATTAAGGATGGTATGATATTTCTCTGAAACGAGAAAAAATTCAGGCTCTATCTCCGCCCCGCCTTTTTCACCATAAACCCTCATGGAGATTTCATCCCTTTTGGCATGGAGGGTGAAGCTTGCATCGATGGCCAGCGAGGCACCGTTCTTAAACCGTATTAATGCATTGGCCATATCTTCCACGTCATTGACCGCGTGTCCGTAATCAGCTGCTTTATAAAACGACAAGCCCCTGATATGTTCGCGCTGGCCAAGTTTCTTGTACGTATTTCCGCTGATTGACAGGATCTCCGGACAGCCCATCAAATACCAGCATGTATCGATAATATGTATGCCGATGTCAATCAAAGGCCCTCCCCCTGATTTTTTCGAATCAGCAAACCAGCCGCCGGGATTGCCCAGCCTGCGGAGAGATGAAGCTTTTGCATAATAAATGTCCCCCAATTCCCCTAGCGCGATCATGGTTTTGAGCTTCTGGATATTCGGGTCAAATCTCCGAACAAAACCAACCTGCAAAATCTTTCCGGATCTCTTTGCGGCTTCTTCTGCTTTTAAGGCGTCCTCATGGGATGTTGCCAGCGGTTTCTCCACCAAGACATGCTTGCCCGCATTCAGTGCTTCAATGGCAATCCCGGCATGTGTATGATTCCATGTGCATATACTGATGGCGTCTACCTTGCTGTCTGCCAGCAGATCCCGGTAATCCGTATAATATGTCTCAGCACCAAACTGCTTCATTTTTTGAGCTGCCCTTTCCTGATTCAAGTCACAGATTGCGTGAATGACAGCCTGATTGTTTTTTCGATATGCTTGGAGGTGAAAATCTGAAATGGTGCCGCTTCCTATCATTCCAATCCTTATGTTCTTCATATGGATCAAACCTCGTTCCATATCCGCCTGGCATTGTCAAAACCAGCTTTTGTCCCATATATACAATCTTCCACCCCTTCAAACTCGATGGAAATATAGCCCTTATAGCCAAAATTCTTTATGATGCGCAAAATGCCGTACATATCCAGATCCCCTTGACCGGTAATGGCGCCTCGCAAATGATTTCCATATTTCGTGCCAAACCATCCTTCTCCAGGATTCTGTCCTTCCGGGCGATAGTAAAAATCTTTTAAATGAACCATGGAAGCTATGCCTATATTGTTCGCAACTGCTGTAAGCGGATTTTCATCGGCACACAGAAAATTTCCGACATCCAGGGTGGTCTTGAAATTATCTCTATCAACAAGATGCACAAGCAATTTAACCCTGTCGCTTTCCTGCACATGGTAGCCATGATTTTCGATACTGGTCGTAATCCCGTATTGTGACGCATAGTCGGCGATCTCCCTGCAAGCGTTTACCAAAATGGGCAAATCATCGTAATAGCGGGCAATATCCGCTTCTTCCTTGGCCCTCGGTGCTATATCATGGCGCATCAGCCTGATTCCAAGACGATCCGCTATGCGCACGTGCAGCTTGACCCTTTCAATCTCGTTCTCCAAGGCTTCCTCTGTTAAATCAACAAAGCTCGCCCCGATTGCGTAGTTTGAAAGCTCCAGCCCCAGCTTTAAAGCGTGACTTCTTATGTCATCGGCCAACTCCTGTTTTTCCGTCAAATCAAATCCGAGCGGGACCACCTCAAAATGGCTTCCGCCAATCTCCTTTACCCAGTCCATCACTTCAAAAATGTTCATTTCCTTCTTATCCATCGCCTTATACAAACTGTAGGAACTGACACCCAGTTTCATCACCATTTCACTCCATTCATTGTCATGTGCCACCATCTGGTTCACATCTGGTTTATAATTATTTTATCACCGAAAAATTGGAATGCAATACTGAATTCAATCACTTATTCAAAAATAAGGGGATAAAAAAGTGATTTCTCAGATTCACTTCAGAGTGAAGACAAAAGGGTTGGAAATGATTTGATTTCCAACCCTTTTGGTCATTTAGAAGCATTATTTATTAAAAATAAACTGTAGTTTATCACTGTAGTCGTTTCGATTACGCCATTACTGACGTTTTCACAGTCCAGTTGGACAGCTATACCTCCATATGGAAGATAAAGCCGAGGAACCAAGGTATTCTACCTTCGTTTCGATTTCCTTGATGGTCTGTCGCATGGATCATATGCAGAAGGTATATTGGATGAACTGCTCAATGGAGAGCATTTCCAACAGTTAGATTTCATGGACCTGGCTTTTCGTCATCGTTTCTATCATCTCATGAAGTTTGTAGGGTACACCGTTGATTGGAGTAGAGGATGGCGACTCCTGCAGGAACAGCACGAGCGGAAACCCTGGACTGAGCGCAGCAAGTGAAGAGGCTGAAGCCGTGCCCGCGGAAAGCGTCCATCCGCAGCGGAAATCAACTTTTTCAAGTAATACTTCTATTGTAAAAAAAAGACTGCAGGCAAACTCCGAAGTTACTGAAGTTTGTCCACAGCCTGAAGTGATTCCTCAGAATCACTTGGTTTCATGATATAAGTTGATATCATACATCTTTTTCATCTGTTCAAATATTTTATGCCGCTGCTTCCAGCCTTCCTCTTTCCAAAGGTCCTTGCTTCTGTCTATGATTTCACAGCGCAATGCGTGGAACTCCTTTTCGGCTTTTTCTTTTTTATCATACATGATTTTCACTGCACCAAATAAACCTGCGGCCAAAAGGAACAAATAATGATACGTTCCTTTTTCAAGAAAGGCGGAAAAAACATGCATAAATGAATAATCATGCGGGATAACGATTCTTTTATATCCCGTATATAAGACGATCATGCCATAAATGGCAGATACATAAAGCAAGCTTACATGTATAGTCTTGTACCTGTTGAATTTCAGTTTTTTTGAAATCAAGTAAGACAGCAGCTGTCTTGTTGCCGGATCGGTATGTCGATCCATTACGGGAAGTCGCGTTTCCATCCTCTCCACCTCCGTAGACCCTCAAACTATCTTATGAGGCTGTCCACCCGGCTATGAGTGTTCTTTTCATTACGGGAGAGGAACTTTCAGCGTTTGGCCGCTGCTTATCTCATTTCCCTGTATACCATTTGCTTCCCTTATTTTTTCTATCCCGCTTTGGGATTTGTAATATTTCATGGCAATTCTGTACAGTGTTTCACCTGGCTGAACAGTATGGTACACCCATTTTCCATTCTCGGCTTCAGCGCTATTTTCTTCCGGCTGCCTTTCAGGGGCTTCCTGGGCAGGTTTAGGAGTATGAGTTTCTTCTTTATTTGTAACCTCTGCATCTGGTGTCACATCAGCGGGAGCTTCTTGTTGCTTTGGTTCTTCTTTAACTTCGGCATTGGCTGTATCTTCTTTCTGGATTGGTTCGGGCTCACTTTTTTCCGTGGACTCTTCAAAGGAAATTTCCTCGCCAGATGTTTGAGTGGCTTGAATGGTTCCCGGCTTTTCGTCCTTCGCCAAGAAATAATAAAGGATGGAAATCGGCAGCAAAAGCAGCAATATTAACAGCAAGGACGGAATGGATATTCTAAATCTTTTTCCTGATTCCTTCTTTTTGCCCTTCGTTGATCCTTTGCTTTTTTTATATTTGCTTCCATGGAGTTCAACACGCGATAATTTGGAAGATCCTTCATAATGGCCGTCAGACACTTTGTGTCTACCCGTCCGGTTTTTAAATTGATTATTTTCCATTTCATACCCCTTCTTTTTCCTTGGTATCGGATTGAGCCCGGCTGATGTGCAGCCCCAGCAAAAAATCGATTGTAAAATGCATGGCAATCACAGGAAGAAGCTGTCCTCCGGTCATCTTAAAAAGCCAGCCGATCAAAAAACTCAGCAGGATGACATTCACAATCAAAAACCAATTATTCCAATACCTCATATGAATGATGGCAAAGATCAGGCTTGCTGCCACTAATCCAAATTGTGTCTGGATAACACCCCGGAACAGCAGTTCTTCCGAGATGGCAATGAACAGGGCCAGGCATCCGATTTGCCATGCAGGCATTCCTGTAAATAGCTTTTCATTGATACCGCCATCATCATAATATCGTGATGGCAGGAACTTCATCATGACGACATCGAGGGAAGCAACCATGAACCCTAGCCCTGCCCCCAACATGATCATATTCAAATTAGCAGGGGCCAGCAGATCGATATAGAAGCTTTTGCCCAGCAATATGATACCTGAAATGCTGCCAAGAACCAAGATGATGGTTTGCGTTATGCATAAGTGAAAAACAAGCTCCTTTGGGGACATTAGTCTAATCAGCTCTGCCTGTCTTTTTCTCACTATTCAACGCTTCCCAGCAACAGACTGGCCAATCTGTTCTGCCATGTGGCTCCGGCCGCTGAGGATGAATGCTTTTTCTTTTCCATAAATATATCCAGTCCTCCCCCGCATGCGTCGCAGCAATGTACAGGCTTTTCAATCTGAATTTCATCAAACAAAGAAAGGAGGGTCTCCCTTCGGCATCCCTTTCCATTCATCCAATCGGAAAACTCATGCAATTTCTTCTTTTTGTGGCCAACCCTCTTATTCCTTAAGCCATTAACCTCATTGACCCAATTTGCTTCCGGCAAACGGGAACGGTAAAAATCCAGAAATCTCCATTGTGTTTTAGAAAGCCCCAGCGCCTCCATCTCTCCCTGGTCCAGCGTCTCCGCCCCCATTTGGCAGTACGCTGCAATTTGCCTCTCATCAGGGAGCTCATAATCAAAAAGCTGCAGCGGAAGGTATTCGTCACCGGGTGCATAAAGCAAAACGGCGGCACTTGGATTTCCGTCTCTCCCTGCCCTTCCGATTTCCTGCATGTAGGACTCGATTTGGCTTGGCATATGGAAATGGATGATAAATCGTACATCTTCTTTGTTGATCCCCATTCCAAAAGCGCTCGTCGCACATACGATATCCAGCTGGCCGTACAAAAACTGCTGTTGGATGAGGATGCGCTGCTCCTGATCCATACCGCCGTGGTAAGGCGCAATTTCGCCGATTTTCGCCGCCGCCAGCTCCTCTGCCATCTCTTCAGCCAGCCTCTTGCTCGAGAAATAAATGATGCCAGGCCCCTTTAAACGGGCGGCAAGGTATATCATCCTATCGATTTTTTCCCTGTGGCTGCCCAAGTGTTCAACCCTCATGTATATGTTGGGCCTGTCAACAGAATGGATGACTTCCGCAGGATTGGATAGCCCCAGAAATCGGATGATATCCAGACGGACTTCCGCGGCCGCAGTTGCGGTCAGTGCCAGTGCAGGCGGATGTCCAAGTTCGCCCCTGACGTGTCCCAGATTTAAGTAATCAGGTCTAAAATCATGGCCCCATTGTGAGATGCAATGCGCTTCATCTATGACAAACAGGGAAATGCTGGCACGCTTTAGCCTGCTAAGTACATAATCGGAGCCAAGCATTTCAGGTGATATATATATAAAACGATAGGCACCCAGGTTTTTCAGCACCCTTTCTCTCTCTGGAGGCGATAAGAAAGAGTTCAGTGCTACAGCGCGTTTCTCGCCCATTGCCCTAAGCTGCTCAACCTGGTCCTGCATGAGCGAGAGCAACGGAGATACAACCAAAACGGTACCTGCTTTCAGATAGCCGGGCAGCTGATAGCAAAGGGATTTACCGGTCCCAGTCGGAAGCATGGCAAGGGTATCCCTGCCTTGGAGGACCATTTCCACCACTTCCTTCTGTCCCGGCCTGAATGCGCTAAAACCAAAATATGTTTTCAAAGCAGCCCTTACATTCATACCTTTTCACCAGACCTTGCAAGAACGAGCCGAATTTGAAAATAAGACACATGATCTACTTGTTCCTTGATTGGCTTCAATTTTCGGCCGCCCAGTTTTTTTACAGCACGGATGA
>DATBUB010000150.1:0-5212 GCA_036516555.1 Bacillaceae bacterium | reverse complement strand
GTGAAACATTACGTTATGGAGATGCTGAAGCAAAAGAATATAGAAATGGAGACGAAGCTTGCTGGGGACTGAATATAATAGTAGTTTATGCCTTATTCAATAAGCATGTTTTGATAAAACTCAAAACATGCTTATTATTTTACTTTATATGCTACTTCCTGAAAATCGGATTCAATTATATGGGATATTATAGTAAAAACAGGAAAATAGTCCGATTTCTTATTCTGTCTAAAATGTAATAATGTGGTTCAAATGGTTATCGAGTATAAAGATGGTTATGATTAACTACTTAAATATATCAAAAGGGGGTGGGATAAGGTTATCCATACAGAAAGAGTGAGTGTAATTTGGAAGTCGAGTATCATAGTTTATTATTTCTGCTCTTCACGTTAAAAAAAAGATTTTGTGAACGAAAAAATATCCAGAGGTGATAAGATGAAGCTGTTTAAAAATGCTTTCCGTTTCACTGCTCTAAGTGTATTGGCCTCATCCCTGATTTTGCCCGCAACAGGCATTGCTTCCACATCGACAATTAACCAAGGAGATAAAAATGGGTTGGAAGCAGTGATAGATAACTATTTTGACTTTAGAGAGCATCAAGTGATCAATCCATCTTCCCAAAGGGCCAATAAAGAGATCCATCCGTCAGCTACAAAGAGTGTAGAATTATTTGAGGTCCAGAGGGAACAGAAATACAGGCAAATGGAAAAGAAGCTGGATATTAAGGTAGTACAGGCAAAAGGCACAACGTATATGAACAAAATTGAAGTAAACGGTGATAAGGCAACTGCTTATGTATATGAATGGGTCACCATGGATTATAAAAGCCCTGATAATAAACTGGACTACATGGGGATGGGGACCTGGCACAGTATTACCTTTGAGAAAAAGAATAAAAATTGGAAGATTACAGATGTATCCTACGATGAAGGTCCTTTAACGGAGGTAACGACCCCGGATATTGTTCGCCTTCAAGAACAACAGAACGAAAAGATGCCTCAGATGAATGGGGAACCCGTCAATTCTACCCAACTGGACAAGGATGACATCATGCTGCACCCCAGTGTGAAGGGGCAACTTGTTGACAATTCCACTGAATCTACTACAATGCCTTACAAACGTGATGGAGTGGTGTCATACGCTGACCGTTATGTAAAACCAGGGGCTTATGGAGCAAATTATGAAACGTACTATAACCCTGCTTACAAAAACTTTAATCCAGCAGGCGGCGATTGTGCGAACTATGTGTCACAATCCATGTATGAAGGCGGTACACTCCCTATGATAGGCAAGGCTGCGCGTTCCAAGGCAAATGGGGCCTGGTGGTATGATAACAGAGGAACCAGTTCTACTTCTGATGATTTGGTAACTGAAAATTGGTCATGGACAGGTGCTCATTATCACCGTACACATATTGGTATAAGCTATGGAACATCCACCGTAAATAGCCCAACTGCAACGGATATTGTTAAAGGAAATCCTGTATATTACGATTGGGATGGAAATGGCTGGTATGATCATGTAACCATTGCTGTAGGCACAAATTCTTCAGGTGTCCCAGTCGTGAACTCACATAACAAAGATTACCATAGAGTAAAATGGAACTATGGTGCCAGTGGCACAAAGTATAGCACGGTTAAAATCGTTAATTATTATGAAGTCCCTCCTTATGCACCACTATAAAAGGTGAAGGTCCAGAAAATCATGAAAATGAATCTAAGTATTTTGATCCTTCTTTCATGCTTGTTGCTCGCAAGCGGGTGTTCATCAAATGCCAATAAAGCACAGACTGGCAAAGCGGAAAACAGCAAGACAACCAATATTCAACAGGAAGCACTTGAAAAGCTGAGTGAGGATCATCAGCTTAAGGTTGAAAGGGCTACACCTGTACAGCTGATGAATCTTTATTTTGAGGGAATCAATGAGGAACTGCCTTTGCTGACGGTCTCCACACTTCATCCAGAATTGCTGCAGAGCTATACATCTCCCGATGAAGCAGCTGAAATATTTAAGGGCTATAAAGTGAAACGTCCTGATATCAAAGAAGATGAAGAAAAAAATAAAAGCATTGATCAAAGTAAGGAATACTATCTTATTGTTGATTTTGAAGTAACAGATATCGAGGAGAACAGCCAGTGGGCAGCTGGGCCAGGAAGACACACGCGCTTTGTGACTTTTGTAAAAATGGATAAAAATCGTTGGTCCATTAAAGAATTAGCTACATCTCCATAATGAAGACATGACAAAAGGATGCTGTCCAAATGGGCAGCGTCCTTTTTGATATTCAATAAATAATAAAAGAGATTATCCTGTTTTTTTGTGTGCCCAAAATTATTTTTGCATATATTGAAATGTTTTTGCCTCTAAACCCGTTATACTGGTTGAAAGATAAAAACGAGAATGCGCATGATCGTTTAGAGGCAAGGGGGATATCCGGATGGAAGAGGAATGGCAGTGGATCCAGCAAGTGCTGTCAGGAGATAAACAAGCCTATGCTCACATTATCAATAAATATAAAAACCCGCTGTACGCCACCGTTGTCCGTATGGTAAAGAATCCGCAGGACGCACAGGACTTGGTGCAGGAAGCTTTTATTAAGGTATACAGCCAGCTTGGCAAATATGAGCGGAAGAGCTCTTTCTCCAGCTGGCTTTACAGGGTGGCGATCAATCACTGCATGGATGAGTTCCGCAAGAAACACAACCGTTTGCAGCACGTGGAGATGAATGAAGAAAAGGCGCCGAATACGGAGCATCCTGAAGTGGTTTTCTTGAAAAAGGAAAAAAACAGACAGCTCGAAAAGCTGATTCGGACTCTCCCGGAAGAGGAGAGATGGATTATCCTTTTGCGCTATGTAAATGAATTGAGCTATGCGGAAATAAGTGAACTGACGGGAATTCCGGTGTCTCATGTCCGCAATAAACTGCACCGGGCGAAGAAAAAAATGAGGGAAACGGTGAAGCGAGAAGGGGGTTATTTTGATGAATTGTCCAACGATCGATGATCTTTCCAAATATACAGAACAATTGCTGAGGGAAGAGGAACACGCCCTTATCCAGAATCATGTTCATTCCTGCGAAGGGTGCATGCGGGTCGTAGATGCCTTCATGGAGGAAAAGAGATTTATAAAGGAAACTTTGAAGACCCCAGTTTTGCCGAATGAGTTTGCGCATTTGGTTCTCGATCAGCTTGAGCCATACAAGCAGCCAACCCAGAAAAGGAGAAAGGTCCGAAAGCCAGTGATGCTGTCAGCGGCTGCAGCCATACTCGCTCTTGGAATGAGTGCCGCTTTCAACCCCGGCTTTGCAGAATGGATCGGCGGGTTTTTCTCAACCGGGGAAGTGGATGAGGGACTCCGGCTGGCTGATGAAGCCGGCTATACAGAACAGGTGAATGTGGAAGCAACAGATAATGGAATCACATTTAAAGTGGCGGAGGTGCTGGCGGATTCCTCACGGATTGCCTTATCCTATCAAATTCTTAAAGGCGGCAAGCCTCAGGATACGAAAATTGAAATCGCTGATTCGAAAAACAAGTTTCTGGCGTTTGATCAGAACGGAAGGGAAATTGCCGAAATGGGCACCGGATGGTGGGAAGGGAGTGACTACGGGCTGATCGAATTTTCCTTGCGAGAACATGGGGCATTGGAGAAGGTGACGGTTAAGGTGGAATTGGTTGAAATCAATGGCAAGGAGGGCAGCTGGCAGCTTGAGATCCCTATTGATATGACAGCTGCCATGAGTTCCACAGAGCGGATCAGTCTGAAGGATGCCCATACCGATAGGCATGGTGTAGCTGTGACGATGAAAGAGGTCCGCTACGCTCCTTCTTCCAGTGATTTATTGTACGAAACTTCTTTTACCAAAGAGGAACAGGCTAAGGTTAAAGAAGAAATCCAGAGGCTTGGGCAGAAGCTCGGAAAGCATAATGTCGGATCATTGGCCAGTAATGGGACAGCCGTTGCCTATCATATCGAAAATGATGAGGGAAAGGTGCTTTATCATAACAATGGCCAGAAATATTCATTTAAGTTGGAGGACTCCGGGGGACTGCAAAGCTCGGGCCGTGAAGCGGGAGGTGTGGGCCATATGGCGTGGAACGATTCCTTTATCCCGCTTAAAGATAGGCAAAACCTGACCTTTGTTCTGGATGGGGTGCTGAAAAAAGTGCCGTCCGATTTTTCCGTAAAGGTGAACATGAAGGAACTGAAAAAAAATCCGCTCTCCTTTGAGTATGAGGGCAATCATTTGACCATTAAAAAGGTGAAAGCCAAAAATGATTATTCTCTGCGCAAGTCCGTTGTCCCGGTTGAGCGGGAAACAAATCTTGTAATTGTAATGGAAGGCGGGCGGGAGGAACACGCTTCGGAGCTGGGTTCCTGGGTGTTAGTGGATGATAAAGGTAAGGCGGTTCCTTTGTTTGGTTCACAATCCCTGCTGAATGAAAAGGACGAAAAGGGCAGGTATATAATGAAGGCAGAACTTAGGACGGACCAACAAATGGAGGATATCCCCGAGGAGTTTACTCTATACCTGACGGATGTTACAAGGTACTACGAAGTTAAGGATAAGTGGAAAGTTCCATTGTATTGAGGGGGATGTCCCCCTTTGAAAATGATTGGACAGGGAGCAGCTCCCTGTCCTCTTGCTTCCGGCTGCCGTCGGACGGTCTGGTGATAAGGCGTTCCGTGAATTGGGGTATGCCTATGTTCGGTTTGCGAAAAAACACCCGGGTCTGTATGAAGCAACTGCCCGTTTCCCTGAACCAGATGATATTGACCTGCAACAGTCCCAGCAATCTGTGGTTCAGATTGTAGTCCAAGCTTTGCGGGAGTATCAATTGGATGAAGACCTCCTCATTCACATTGTCCGCGGATTACGCAGTATTCTCCATGGTTTCTCCTCCATAGAGCAAATGGGCGGATTCCGGCTGGCGGTTGACACTAATCAGAGCTTTGAAATAATAATCAATACCTTTATTGAGGGGATTCATGCTGTAGCGAGAAAAAATACCAACTTATGAAAATATAGTAACCCAAAAAAAGCCAAAAAAATCTGGGCTTTTTTAATGTCTATAAATGGGTAATTAAACCAAATAAGTAATCTGTTGTGGTATGGTGGATTGAGGAGAGAAATGTATTTGGAGGGAAGTCCTTGTGAACCAATTGCCTCAGGAAGAGCTTCCAATCTGGAGGCAGCCTAATTTTATAAAA
>DATBUB010000149.1:0-8488 GCA_036516555.1 Bacillaceae bacterium | reverse complement strand
CCGATAACGCATACAGACTGACAGCCTCCTATGGGAAAACCTTCTCACAGGTCAATACCGGTTTCGCACCAAATCTGTCCATCCTAACGGGACTCTTCATTTCCGATGCAGTTAAAATGATTACCGGCATCGCGCCGATTTCGAAACCACAGATCCATGTAGATACTTCCACCATGGAGATAAGCCAAACGGATTATCCTTTTGATTCAAAAGCTTATTGTCCAACCTGCTCAGAAAAACGACAGGAGCTGGCAGATCTTGATGAGCTGATCAGAATGGCGAAAACCAGGGAGGTATCGATATGAATACCTTGTCTCCCGACTCGATTATTGACTGCTCCCATCTTTCCATCCAGCCGGAAGGTGATGAATTCACTGTCGGGGATCCGGTCATCGGAGAGTTTATCCGTGTGCCGGAGGTTGCCATCGATGTCATCCGCATGCTCGATGGGCAAGCCACCGTTGAAGAAGTCCGGCGAACGATTTCCCAAAAGTATGAGGAAGATGTAGATGTTTTGGATTTCGCTCAAGTCTTGCAGGACTGTCATTTAATCCTCTCAATCGACGGACATTTGGTTCATCCGGAAATGAAAAGGAATCCAAATCCGATATTGGTCAAACTGGGAAACGTATTTTTTTCTCCTGTCGCAGTATTCCTTTATTTTTTGGCCTTCGCATCCATTATTGTATTCCTTATGGCCAGGCCGGCATTGTTCCCTGGATTTAAGGATCTTTTTATATATGAAGCTGTCGGGATAAGCGGACTCACCGTATTACTAGTTACTTGGATCCATACACTCATCCACGAGATGGCCCATTTGCTTGCAGCATCAAAGGAAAACATTCTTGCCCGGATTCGATTAAATTTGCGGATGGTTTGGCTCGTTGCCGAAACCGATATGACAGGATTGTGGTCCTTGCCAAAATCAAAAAGGTATATCCCCTTCCTTGCAGGCATGATGTGGGACTGCATCATGATACTGGGATGCTTTATCATTCAAATGACGGCGGCAAACCAGATGCTTATTGCCTATTCAAGGATGGCTGCCTTCATCATCATCCTTTCATTCCTCTGGCAGTTTATCATTTTTTTAAGGACGGACATTTATTTTGTCGTCAGTGCCTGGAAAAACACTTCTGCGTTACATGACAGCAGCCTGATGTATCTGAAAAAAATTTTCCTCAAGAAAGAATCAGCCGAATGGGATTTGCTGCCGCAGCATGAAAAAAAGAATGCCGCTTGGTTCGGGCTACTGTATATAACGGGCGGAGCGGTGGCTTTAGGCCTTTTTCTGCATTTTCAATTGCAGCCGGCCTTATACGCCCTTTACCTTGTCTATAAAAATCTTGCGAATCAAGGCATTGAGAGCTTCTACTTTTGGGACAGCATACTGGTTTTAGCCGTCCTCATGTTACAGATCATCACATGGATGGTCGGATTCCGAACCTATCTGAATGAACGGAGGGAACGCAGGCAACAGGCAATACGTGCTAATTAGCGGACCCTTCTCCAAAACAAGAACGGCCCTCTTCAACCAACACGTGATGAAAAGGGCCGTTCTATCTTCAAAGGGTTAAAATGCAGTCTTTTCAAACTCCGCCTTCATTTCTCCGCTCTCGATCTCTTCGACAAAATGGCATGCAGCCTCATGACCTGACACCATGCCCTCATGTGTTTTCAGTTCCGGCACATCCGTGATGCAGCGCTCCTGCGCAAACGGACAGCGTGTATGGAAACGGCAGCCCGTTGGAGGATTGATCGGGGATGGCACGTCCCCTTTCAGTACGATGTGTGACTTTACGTGTTCGGGGTCTGGAACTGGAATGGCAGAAAGCAATGCTTTCGTATAAGGATGCTTCGGACTCCTGAATAACGATTCCTTGTCTGCAATCTCCACGATTTTTCCAAGGTACATCACAATGACGCGGTCTGAAATGTGCCGGACCACCCCGAGATCATGAGAGATGAACAAATAAGTCAATCGGTATTCATCCTGAAGTTCTTCCAGAAGATTAAGCACTTGTGCCTGGATGGATACATCAAGCGCCGATACAGCCTCATCGCAAATGATCAGCTTCGGATTGACGGACAATGCCCTGGCAATTCCGATTCTTTGGCGCTGTCCGCCGGAAAACTCATGCGGGTACCGATCTGCCTGATATTCATGCAATCCAACCGTTTCGAGCAATTCGATAATCCGCTTCCGCCGGTCTTTTCTGGGGAGGACGTTCTGGATCTCCATCGCTTCGTCTAACACATCCGCCACGGTTTGGCGGGGATTGATGGATGCATAGGGATCCTGAAAAATGATTTGGAGATCCTTCCGGTATTTGCGCATTTCTTTTTTTGAAATGGATGCAAGGTCCGTCCCCTGGAAGGAAACCTTGCCTTCTGTCGGCTCTTCCAGACGAAGGATGGCACGCCCTGTCGTGGACTTACCGCAGCCGGACTCTCCGACAATGCTCACCGTTTCTCCCTCATAAATCGTGAAACTGATGTCATCCACTGCTTTTACGTGGTTGACGGTCCTGCCGAGCAATCCCCCTTTAATCGGGAAATACTGTTTTAGGCCCTCAACCTTGAGCAACTCTTTTTTCGCCATAAATGTTTACCTCCGGATCGCCATCCCACTCCTCAGAATAAATCCAGCATCGTATTTGATTGCCGGCTTCATCTGTGATCAAGTCTGGCATGGTTGTTCTGCATAAGTCTGTTGCTGCAGGGCAGCGCGGGGCAAATCGGCAGCCAACAGGCATATCATTAGGATTTGGAACATTCCCCTTGATGGGTATGAGCTTCTCCTGCTCAATATCATGGCGGGGCAGTGAATTCAGAAGTCCGACAGTATACGGATGCTTCGGTTTCTTAAACAGGGAAATGACATCGGCATATTCCACCACTTGTCCCGCATACATGACGGCCACATAGTTGCATGTCTCCGCTACAACTCCGAGGTCATGGGTGATGAAAATGACTGACATGCCAAGCCTTTGCTGCAAATCCTTGATCAGCCCCAGTATCTGAGCCTGGATGGTAACGTCCAGCGCGGTGGTCGGCTCGTCCGCAATCAGGATTTCAGGATTGCAGGCAAGTGCCATCGCAATCATGACACGCTGGCGCATCCCGCCCGACAACTCATACGGGTATTGCTTCACCCGCTGCTTCGGCGAAGGGATCCCTACAAGGGTCAGCAGCTCCACCGCCTTTTCCATGGCTTTCTTCTTTGACATGTCTTGGTGTATGATCAGCGACTCGCTGATTTGCTCCCCCACTGTAAATACAGGGTTCAGCGAAGTCATCGGTTCCTGGAAAATCATTGAGATGGCATTGCCGCGTACATCGCGCATTTTTTTCTCAGAGAGATTCAGAAGGTTCTCCCCTTTAAACAGAATTTCCCCTTCTTTGATTTTCCCGTTCTTGGCCAAAAGCCTCAAGATAGAGAGGGACGTGATGCTTTTCCCAGATCCCGACTCTCCCACAATCCCAAGCGTCTTGCCTTTCGGGACAGCAAAACTGACCCCGTCCACCGCTTTTACTTCGCCGTCATCTGTATAAAAGGAGGTTTTCAGATCTCTGACCTCTAAAATTGGTGCATTTTCTTGACTCACGATACAGTCACCTCGCTTCTTTCAAGTCTGTTAATTCAAGTCTACACGTTTATTCAACAGTCTGTATGAGATGTCCACAAGCAAATTCACGAGCACAAACAAAACGGAGATGACAAGGACTGTGCCCTGTACAATCGGGAAATCCCTCTGTTGGATGGCGTAAATCGTCAGCCTTCCCATCCCGTTGATGGCGAAGATCGTTTCCGTCAATACAGCTCCGCCGAGAAATGCGCCAAACTCCAGTCCCACTACCGTGATAACGGGAATGAGCGCATTTTTCAAGGCGTGCCTGTAAATAACGGTTCTTTCGGCAACTCCTTTGGCCCTGGCTGTCCGGATGTAATCCTGGCCGATGACCTCCAGCATGGAGGAACGCGTCATCCTGGCAATGATGGCGGCTCCGCCCGTTCCAAGCGTAATGACCGGCAAGACCACCTGTCTCCAGTCATCCCCCCAACCGGAAGGACGCATTTTCAGCCAGTCAGGCAGCCAGTCTCCACCAACAGCAAACCAATCGATCAAAATGAGCCCCATCCAGAAATTCGGCATCGAAAGCCCGAACAAGGCGATAAGCATGATGGTCACATCGAGGACCGTATAATGACGGACAGCCGATATGACCCCGGCTATCAAGCCGATGAAAACGGCAAGCAAGGTTGAGTAAAAAGCCAGCTCCACCGTCACCCAAAAACGGGCCTGAATTTCATCCGATACGGAACGGCCGCTCCGGATGGAACTCCCCAGATCACCTTTCAGGACGTTCCCCATATAGGAGGCATACTGGACATGGACCGGTTCGTTCAGCCCCAGTTTTTCCCGAATCTGTTCAACTGTTTTGGGAGATGCCCCTTCCCCGGCTATGATTTGGGCCGGATCCCCTGGAATGAGGTGCATCAATGAAAATACCAATATGGAAACACCGATCAGCACCGGTATCGTCTGCAGCAGCCGCCTGATAATATATTTAGTCAATGTCATGCACCCCCTTATCTCTTCATTTTAGGATCGAGTGCATCTCTCAACCCGTCGCCAAAAATATTAAAAGCCAAAACTACCAGGACAATCGCGATTCCCGGTACAAGCACCATGTGCGGTGCTTCCGCCATATATGTCCGGCCATCGCTCAGCATGGCTCCCCACTCAGGTGTCGGTGGCTTTGCGCCAAGCCCAAGGAAGGAGAGGCCGCTTGCCGTCAGGACGGCCGTTGCGATTCTCAATGTGGCTTGTACAATGATGGGAGACATGACATTCGGCAAAATATGCTTGAAGATGATGCGTGCATCCGATGCTCCCAACGCCTTGACTGCGTCTATGTATTCAAGCTTCCTTACCGTCAGGGTGGAGCCCCTGACAATACGCGCAAAGGCCGGTATCGAAAAAACGGCTACCGCAATGATGACATTGCGGATGCTTCCGCCCAGCACACTGACGATGGCGAGGGCAAGTAGGATTCCCGGGAATGCCAGCAGCACATCCATCAAGCGCATGATGACTGTATCAAGCTTTCCGCCGTAGTAACCGGAAATAATACCGAAGAACACTCCGATCACACCTCCGATGGCAACAGAAAAAAATCCTACATAGAGCGTAATGCCCATGCCATGGATGATCCTCGTAAAAATGTCCCTTCCAAAATTGTCCGTTCCAAGCCAATGCTCGGACGATGGCGGCTGAAGCTTATTGAGGATCATGACTTTAGTGGGATCTTGCGTAGTCAAAAAAGGTCCAATGATGGCTGTGACAACAAAAAAAAGAATCAAAAATCCCCCAACAAGGGCAGCCTTATTCTGTTTTAAGCGCTTCCAAACCGTTTTGTAATACTCCACTCTCGGACTTGAGCGTTTTGGCAAAACAGTTGTTTCAATGGTCGGCTGAGCCATATAAAAACACCCCTTCTAGCAAGCTTACTTTCTAGTTTATAAAATTCGTTAAATTATATATTACATTACTATATTGGTGAAAGTAAACAACACAATCCTTTATTTTAAGCTAATGTAAGCGTTTAACAAAATCAGTACTAAAGGACTATATTAAATTTACCTTTTATTTCAGATTTTTTAATTTATATTGTTTCAGAATTTAGAATGTGTTATATTTTTTCTGAATACTGATTTCCAGTATTATAAAATAATGGGGGGAAACTCATGAGGAAAAACAGTAAAGCAATATGGCTTCTGGCCATGACACTTGTTTTCTCAATGTTTCTGGCTGCTTGTGCAGGCGGGAGCAAAACTGGTTCTTCTGATGGCAAAAAAGGGGGAGGAGACAGCAAAGAAGAGGCCAAAGCCGGCGGAGATTTGGTATTGGCCATCCTGTCTGATGCCTCGTCCCTGGATCCTCACGGTTCAAATGATGTTCCATCGTCCAACGTCCAGGCAAACCTCTATGAAACGCTAGTAAATCGCAATGAAGATAATGAGATTGAACCCGGCCTTGCGGAAAGCTGGGAACCGGTCGATGAAGTAACATGGGAGTTCAAGCTTCGCGAGGGCGTCAAGTTTCACGACGGCGAATCCTTCAATGCAGAAGCGGTAAAAGCCAACCTTGACCGCATCCGTGATAAGGACGTCGCCTCACCGCGCTTCTTCTTGTTTGAAATGATCAAAAGCGTAGATGTAGTGGATGATACTACTGTCCGCATCACGACAGAATATCCATTCGCTCCGCTTCTTGCCCACCTTTCCCATAACGGAGGCGGAATGATCAGCCCGAAATCCATCGAGGAAGATTACAATGCCATGAAAGAAGGCAAGGACCCGGGATCTGTCATTTCTCAAAATCCAGTGGGAACTGGCTATTTCAAATTTGACAGCTGGAAGCCGGGCCAAGAAATTAAATTGGTTCGCAACGACGAGTATTGGGATAAACCAGCGAAGGTGGATTCTGTGACATTTAAGGTTGTACCTGAAAGTGCCACACGTATCGCTGAACTGGAAACTGGAAACGCTCACATCGCGGATCCTGTACAGCCTAACGAAGTAAAACGCGTCAACGACTCAGGCGAAGCGGAAGTGAACCAAAAAGCTTCTTCCAGCTTGTCCTACATCGGTTTCAATACAGAAAAAGAACCATTCAATGACGTACGTGTCCGTCAGGCAATCTCCATGCTGGTGAACAAAGACGAAATCATTGAAGGGGTTTACGAAGGATTCGGAATTCCGGCAATCGGGCCTCTCGCACCGGGAATCTTTGGTTATGACGATAGCGTTAAGCCGATTGAACACAATGTTGAAAAAGCTAAAGAGCTGCTGAAGGAAGCCGGTTATGAAAATGGATTCAAGACGTCCATTTGGACAAACGATAATCCTCAGCGTGTTAACATGGCAGTATTGCTCCAAGAAACACTGAAACAGGTTAACATCGAAGTTAACATCGAACAAATGGAGTTCGGCGCATATTTGGAGAAGACGGCTGCCGGAGAGCATGACATGTTCATCCTTGGCTGGTCCAACCCTACAGGTGATGCGGACTACGGCATGTACGCCCTGTTCCACTCTTCCCAAAAGGGTGACCCAGGAAACCGCTCCTTCTACAGCAACGAAGAAGTTGACAAGCTTCTTGACGAAGGCCGCCGCGAAACAGATGCCGGCAAGCGTGCAGAACTCTACAAAAAGGTTCAGGATCACCTTGTAGAAGATGCTCCGAT
Organism: Bacillaceae bacterium; assembly: GCA_036516555.1. Lineage (GTDB taxonomy): Bacteria > Bacillota > Bacilli > Bacillales > Bacillaceae_C > DATBUB01. The sequence goes on along the minus strand of DATBUB010000149.1, from coordinate 1,234 downwards.
GGTTTATATTCACCACCAGGAGTACCTGACTGGTGTCAGCAAGAAAATTCAAGGCTTCTCCATCGATACATCTGGTATTTACCAGCTGAAAGATGTGAGTTTTGTCGAATAGAAAATCGGAAGGCGCCTGCCTAACTGCGACAAGCATAAGACGAAAATCGGAGGAGGTTCTGACCTCCGGAGAGTTTTGGTTTATGACCTCGAGCCGTTGGCGCCTGAAACTGGACATCAAAAAGCGGAAGGCGTCTGCTTAACTGCGTAAAACCCGGCATAAAGGTGAACCTTTTGCCGGGTTTTCTTTGTTTATGCAATTCCCTGATCAGTTGGTGCAATTAATCCGTGGTTGATGCAATTAATTAGTATTTAGTACAATTTGCGTTTTGACGGTGCAATTAATCAGTGGTGCGTGCAATTATTATGAATTCGGTGCAATTATTCCGCAATAGGTACAATTAATCCACAGAGTGTGCAATTATCTTGTGATCGGTGCAATTAATCAGTGGAATGTGCAAATATAAAATTTTACGTGCAATTATCCTGAGATTGGTGCAATTATTCCGCGGTGCGTGCAATTAATTAGTATTTGGTGCAATTCGAGTTTTGACGGTGCAATTAATCCGTGGAAAGTGCAAATATAAAATTTTACGTGCAATTATCCTGAGATTGGTGCAATTAATCCGTGGAACGTGCAATTAATTAGTATTTGGTGCAATTCGCGTTTTGACGATGCAATTAATCAGCGAAACGTGCAACTATAAAAGTTTACGTGCAATTATCCTGAGATTGGTGCAATTATTCCGCGGTGCGTGCAATTAATTAGTATTTAGTGCAATTTTGCGTTTTGACGGTGCAATTAATCCGTGGAATGTGCAAATATAAAAGTTTACGTGCAATTATCCCGAGATTGTTGCAATTAAGTCAGTAGTTGGCGCAATTGCCTGTTCCAACGGTGCAATTAATCTTCTTCTTGTGCAATTCACTCTATGAATGTGCAATTGCACCCAACCGCAGTCTATATCCGATAAAACTCCTCCGTATTTCGAAGAACCCTTTCGTACACCCCTACCGTATCTTCTTTTTTGATGGCAGCAATAGCCTCAATGGAATGATGAATCATCTCCGGATGCGTCATCCTCCCCGAAAACATGCCTTCAAACCGCCAAGGGCCATCCGTTTCAACCATGATCTGCCCGAGCGGATACAGCTCGACTAATTGCCGGATTTCCTGTTCATA
>DATBUB010000148.1:0-3388 GCA_036516555.1 Bacillaceae bacterium | reverse complement strand
TGAATATTTGGTATACGTATTCTTAACTTTGAATTGAGCCCATATCGGGATCAGCATAATGATCGCAAAATAAACGAGATATGCTCCCATGTCAGACCTCCATTACAATAGACTTACTTATATTTTATTAGAAACATCAAGATTGGTCAACGATTTGAATCTTTTCCCCTTTTCTGGCTTTTCTGTCCCCTGAACTTTCTCCAGCTCACATATGTCAAAGTAAGAATGATTGTGCTGCCTGTCATGATCATGACCCACCAAAGGGAAGGATCTGTTTCATCCTGGCTGGCCTCTGCGAAAAGGCTCCTCAGCTCTTTTTCCAGGTGTTCGAGCTCCAGCGCCTGTTCATTTTCATGAAAGGCAGAGCGATACTGGTCCAAATACATGATTTTAGCGTCCACTTTTTGCAGCTTTTCCAGGGGGAGGTCAATTTTTAAACTTGGCAATATGACGGCATAGGAAGACAGGAAATGGTTGAGGGATTGATGGTAACCTGCGGAGTCTCCCTCGAGGACCGAATTCTTTAATTGATGAAAGGTTTCAAGCACAGGGCCTTCCATATCAGACCAGAGCGGCTGATAGGTAGATGCAATGGCATCCATCGCCAGCCTGAATGCTGTGACTTTATTAAGTTTATCTATATGGCTGCTTTCATTGCTGTCTATTGTTTTCAGTGCATCATGATGGACGGCTGCAAGTATTTTCGCATCATCCATGGATATAACCCCCTTGCGTCCATACTGGGCTGTCCACTCCTCATGAAAACGCACCAAAAGCATTTTCGCCTCATCGTACCGTGTAAATTTCGTCAACTGGAGTGCTTCATCGGCAAGCAGATCCAGTGTTGAAAAATTTATCTTAGGCTGTGCAGAAACCCGGAAGCCGCCAATCAATACGATAAGCAATAGAATATACATCCATTTGGATTTCATTCAAGTCCCCCCTCATACTCCTCGTTACAATGTATGAGGGATTGGACAAGAGTAGACCTACGTTGAAGCCGGGAATTGGTGGACTTGTTTCTTTTGCTGAACATAAAGAGCAATTAAAATTGAAGCGATGCTCAGCCAGAAGGTGAAATAAGCAATCTCTTTTACATATAATTCAAGTCCCGGGTACTTTGGATATTGCATAAACACATAATCTATAACATCGTTATGTAAAGTCCAGACTGCTGCTGCCATGACATGCCATGTTTTCATCCGGTAGAAAGAAGAATATAGGACTCCCTGTACCGCCATGGCAGCGTGAGAGGCAATGAGCATATATCCCTGCCACGGCAAGTACCCCATTACTCCAAGCGTCAACAGGTTCATGACCACTGCCCAAATTCCATATTTTAATAAAGTTATCAGCGCTAGGGCCTCAAAGATAGGTGCGTTTTTTCCCATTACAAATGCAAGCAGGACAAACACAAAAAACAAACTGGCCGTCGGGCTGTCGGGAACAAACGGGATGAAATGATACGGAGTGACAGCCAATTGGCCCCCGTACCAAATATATCCGTATATTGTCCCGCCTATGTTTATTAAGAGCAGCAGCACAAGCATCGATTTATTTACCAATAATGGGTATAGGTCTTTCATACAGACTTGGACACCCCTCCGTTTGAGTATGGACCAATTTAGAAAAAAAGCCGGCATTCAGCCGGCTTTTTGTGTTTGTTGTTGATTATTCACTTTTCAAGCCGGCGATAAATTCAGCAAGCTTGTCAAGGTCTTCTTCAGAGCCTTCATATTGTCCGGCAGGCATCTTTTTATAGCCATTATGGGCAATATCCTTGATCTCTTCAGGAGTAAAGTCCAAATCGGTCAAGGCAGGTGCAGCAGGACCTCCCTGGAGATTGTCCCCGTGGCAGTTGATGCAGCTTTGGCTGGCATACACTTTGTAGCCTTCCGCTTCCTTGTCCACTTCAACTTCCTGAGTGATTTTACCTTGCTGTTCAGCAGCAGCCCAGTCATGAGTGGCTACCGCCTCGTAAGTCAGGTAGAAAATGGCCGCAAACGCAAGCAGCATAAATCCGGTTGCGAATGGGCGCTTGGACGGACGGCGTTCTGGGCCGCGATCGATAAACGGAGCCAGAAGCAGACCGCCGAATGCCAGACCTGGAATGACCAATGCACCGATAATGTTGAATGGACCGGATGCATATTTGTATTTCAATAATTGGTATAAAAATAAGAAGTACCAGTCAGGCAGCGGAATATATCCCGCATCCGTCGGATCGGCAATGCGCTCAAGCGGTGACGGATGTGCAATAGTCAAACATAGAAACCCGATCAGGAAAACAGCTCCCACGAGCCACTCTTTCAAAAGAAAGTCTGGCCAAAAAGCTTCCGTTTTTCCGGGGTATTCCGAATAGTCTTTAGGAATATTGGGTTTTCTCTCAGCTGAAACACGGGAGTCACCCACAAATTTCATTCCTTTACCACGATGCATTACGTCCCCTCCTTTTTAACGAAATCATGCTTGTTATACAATCAGAATTTTTTACAATGGACCCGAAATACCCTGTCTGCGGATCATGACAAAGTGGGCAGCCATCAATCCCAGCAGTGCTGCCGGAAGGAAGAATACATGGATGGCGAAGAAACGAGTCAGTGTTTGTGCACCTACGATAGTCGGATCTCCTGCAATAAGAGTCTTCATCTGGGTACCGATGAGCGGAATGGATTCAACAATATCCAGTGTTACTTTCGTTGCAAATAAAGCTTTCATGTCCCATGGAAGCAGATAGCCCGTAAGGCCAAGTGCCAGCATGACGAAGAAGATCAGTACTCCGACAATCCAGTTTAATTCCCGTGGCTTCTTATAAGCTCCCTGGAAGAATACGCGCAGCGTATGTAAAAACATCATGACGATGACCAGGCTGGCTCCCCAGTGGTGCATGCCGCGGACGATTTGTCCGAATGCCACTTCATTTTGAAGGTAATAAACAGATTCCCAAGCGTTTTTGATGTCAGGCACATAATACATGGTCAAGAACATGCCTGAAAGGATTTGGATTACAGTTATGAAAAACGTCAATCCGCCGAAGCAGTAAACGAAAGCAGAAAAGTGATGGGCTGGATTAACGTGCTCCGGCACTTCATGATCTGCAATGTCTCTCCATAAAGGCGTAATATCCAAACGCTCGTCAATCCAATCGTACATTTTGTTCAGCAATAGTTACGCCTCCTTTACTTTTTCTTTACGAACGGATTGGCTTCCGGTGATCCAAGCATCAAGAAGCCATCTTTTTCTTTGATTGGATAAGCATCCAATGGGCCTCTTGGCGGTGTGCCAGGAACGTTGTTGCCGTCTTTCGTGTACAGTCCGTGGTGGCATGGGCAGAAAAACATATCCGGATGTTTTTCATTGCCTCCCCAGTTAACGGTGCAGCCCAAGT
>DATBUB010000147.1:0-1639 GCA_036516555.1 Bacillaceae bacterium | reverse complement strand
CAGATGGCCTTCCGGTTGAATTCAGCACGTGCTTGTCGCCCACATACCACTCTTGGGAAATGTGCTCGCACACCGCCCACAGGGCACCTTTTTTTCCAAAGATGTCCGTTGTGACACCGAGCTTTTTAGCAGCCAGGTAATCCAGATGGTCAAGCAATCCTTGTTTAGAGGCTTCAGCATCCTGAAAATCAGCCAAAAAATCTTCGAAGTTCACTTCCACTTTATACTTTTCCAACACGCTGCCTATGTCCAGCAGTACCTCACGGTCAATGTCCTGAGATAGCCATCTCTCAATATTGGCCTTTTCCCTCTCCTTCACTTGGGAAAGAAGGCGAAGCAGCTGATAGCCCGCCGCCAGGAAAATCATGTCCCAGTTGGCATTCAAGCCGCGTGATTTAAGAAATTTCAACACACGGTCCGAAACAAAAACCTCTTTGCGGATGGAGGCGATTTCTTCATCACTGAAGTCTGTTTTATATGTTTCGGGAGCAAGTCCCATATAATTGCTGCTGTTCAACATTTCCCAAACTGTAAGTGATGAGGCATCAAAGTACCTTTCCTCACTCAGAAGTACGCCATCTACATCAAACAACACTGTTTTCAACATCATCATCCCCTATCCAAAGCTGCGTTTATACGTTAGTGTAGCACAGCATCAAGATAAAATCTTTATTATTCATGGAATTTACCGTTTTTTCTTAATCTTCATCTTTAATGTCGGGATCCTCCGGCATAGGTTCACTGTTCCACTCTTCCCACTGTTTCTTCGCTTTTTCCATTTGTTCCAAATGCCCGGCAAATTGGTCCCGGTTTATTAAGTATTGCTGGCCGTCATGTACCGCACGTATTTTCCCCTGATGTATCAGGCTTTCAATATATTCTTTCGGCAGCTGTAAATATTCTGCGGCTTCTTCTATAGATACATACATGATTCATCCATCCTTATTAAATTGTATCCTTTTATTCCAAACGGACCATAATACATGTGATGCTTTACTTTCAACAGGAGCTGATTCGCATGATCAAAAGGAGACTGGATGCCGGTGCAGATCGCTCCCGGCGTTTTGATGCAAAACATGAAACGGTGGTCAACGATACACTGTCAATCCAAAGTACCCAAATGGGAGTCCGGGTGGATCCCGATCCAAAGGATAACCCTTTTAATGTTAATGAGCTTAAAAATGAAGAACTCAAAGATTTTGAACCCCTGATGAGAGGGGAAAAAATCAACGATGGCGACGATCCCGACAGAATATAAAACCAGGTCTTAAGGGCCTTTCCTCTCGCACAGGTGGAAAGGCCCTATTACTTTTTTCATAGAACCCATTGACGCCTCATACATCATAGTATAGTATACAAACTTGGGCATCCGCCCACGTGGTTCGAAACCATCCCACGATAAAAAACTAAGGAGAGATCAATATGAATATCAGGACTTTGGCGGTGAACGGAATTTTGGCTGCATTGTATATTGCAGTGACCATGCTGATTCAGCCGTTCGGATTTACGAATATCCAATTTCGGGTTTCGGAAATATTTAACCACTTAGTGGTGTTCAACAAAAAGTATATATACGGAATCGTGATCGGTGTCTTTTTGTCAAACCTGCTCTTTTCTTCGCTCGGGGTGTATGACCTCG
>DATBUB010000146.1:0-6989 GCA_036516555.1 Bacillaceae bacterium | reverse complement strand
GGCTCCAGCAGCAATACGCTGTCCGACACAATCTTCTGCCCCTTAAAAGAAATATCCACCTGAAGCGTCAACTCTCGGCGGAAACCATGAGTATCCAATTCCAGTTCAATATCGCCGCGGTCTATTTCCGGTGTCCAGCGGATTCGCCCGATATGGGTTTCCTCCACCGCTTCCATCCATACCGTCTGCCAAATGCCCGTTGTTCTCGTATAAAAAATCGACTCGGATTTTTCATGCCAATACTGCTTTCCGCGAGGAATCGTGACGTCTTCCGAAGGGTCCTCCACCCTTACAGTGAGCATGTTCTCTCTATCTTCCAGCAGATGTGTGATATCGGCAGAAAAAGGGGTGTTTCCCCCTTCATGAAATACAGCCAGCTGTCCGTTCACATACACCCACGAACGATAATCCACTGCTCCAAAATGCAGATGGATCTGTTTCCCCTTCCATTTCGAGGGAATGTCCAGGGAGCGGGAATACCACACCACATCATGAAACGTATGGTCATGGATCCCGCTTAGTTTGGACTGGTAAGCAAACGGTACGTTGATCTTCTGTCTTTCTTCCGGAAAATGTCGATGCCATTGCTGTTTCAATCCGGCATTATGGTCATCGAATGCAAAATCCCACTCTCCGTTCAAATTCACCCAATCCGGCCGTACAAGCTGCGGACGCGGATATTCTTTCCTCAAAACACTCATTCAAAAAACCTCCAACCCATTATTTAATCCCTGTCTGTGTGATGCCCTTAATGAATTGTTTTTGGCCGATGATGAACACAACCAAGATCGGAATGGTCGCAATCGTGGTGAGCGCCATCATTTTTCCAAAGGAGGAAACGAAGCTTCCCTGCTGCATAATGGCAATTCCCGTGGTCAATGTCCGCATTTCAGGCGAATTTGTCGATACGAGCGGCCAAAGGAAATCATTGTATATGGTCATGAAGGAAAAGATGGCCAATGTAGCCAAAATGGGCCTTGCGGATGGAAGAACAACCCGGGTAAAGATCTGCCACTTATTTGCCCCGTCTATTCTTGCCGCTTCCTCAAGCTCCTTCGGAAACGCACGGAAAAATTGATACAGGAGAAAGACTCCGAAGGCGTTCGCAGTGTAGGGAAGAATCAGCGGCGCATACGTATTCAGCAGCCCGGCATTGTTGAACTGCATATAGAGCGGCAAAAACGTCACGACCCATGGGACCATCAAAGTACTGATGAAAATAGTTAATAGCAGCTTTTTAAATGGGACATCCAGCCTCGCCAGCGCGTAGGCAGCCATGGCGTCTATCGTGACAATGAGCGCTGTCCCTGCAAGCCCTACAAACAGCGAGTTGAACATCCAGCGCAGGACCGGAACGTTCATCCCCTGATTCAATAGGGTGTACGTATAGTTATCCGTTGTAAATTCCTGAGGGAGCCAGTTGGTTCCTCCCCCGATGGCTTCAAAGTCACTCTTGAACGAAGTGGACACCATCCAGAACAGGGGAATCAAGAACAGAATGGCAATGACAGAAGCCACAATGACCAGCGTGATTGTTTTCCCTCTGTTTCTCATGCTTCCATCCCCTTTCCTTTCTTGTTCAAGAAGAAAAATTGTGCCACCGAAATGACAATCATTATGAGGGACATCATGACTGCCATGGCGGAAGCTGCCCCCATCTGCCTCAGTTCAAAGGCTTCCTTTACAATTCCCATCAGCAATACCTCGGTGGAATCCCCGGGACCTCCCCGTGTCATTAAATACGGCTGCCCGTAAATATTGAAGGAAGCAATGGTGGATGTAATCAGAACGAACAGCATTACCGGCCTTATAGAGGGCAGGGTAATATGCAGGAATTGTTTCCAGCTGCCCGCTCCGTCAATGTCGGCCGCTTCATACAGCTCTTCCGGAACTTCATTCAGCGCGTTGATGAAGATGATCATGTTGAACCCGATCGTCCACCAAATCGTTGCGGCCACGATGGAGATCCACGCAAACGGGAGCTTCGTGAGCCATGGAATGGGGTCCATTCCCCATTTCATCAAGTATTGGTTCAGCAGCCCGGAATTCGTATCCAGGATCCAAAGCCAAAGAACCGCGATGATACTTACCGATATCGCATAGGGGATAAAGTAGGCGGTCCGAAAAAAAACCCGGATTTTTGCAGGCAAATGGTTGACGAGCAGAGCCAGGCCCAGTCCGATGACAACAAGCAGCGGTACGCTGTACACCACAAATTGGACGGTGTTCCACAGCCCTCTCATAAATGTTTTATGAAGTGTCGTATCGGAATTTAAGATATTCATATAATTTTTCAGCCCGATAAATGGCCTGTCGGATGAAATGAGATTCCATTCGTGGAAACTGATGTATACACCGTAAATGATGGGGACGACAAGAAATAAAATAAACATGACCAAATAAGGGAGCACAAACAGGAATGACGTGAAGGCCGATTTTTTTGAGTTCATTCCTTTCACCTTCTTTCAATCGTTTGGACGGATTTTGATAAAAGAACTGAGCAGGGGCTGCCTGCTCAGTTCAATTTTTATTTAAGCTGTGCCTGTGATTCCTTCTCTGCTTCCTCCAGTGCTTTCTCTGCCTCTTTTTGACCGAGCAGCACTTCATTCACCGCTTTATACAGAGGATCGGAAATCGGTCCCCAGTTTTCCACGGAAGGAGAATATTGGGCGTAGTCAAACTGCTTCGCCACCTGGGGCTGCTGTTTCATCTTGCCGAATTCATCGCTTTCATAGACGGCCTTGGATGCCGGCGCCTGGCCGGATTCAGCCCATGCCATTCCGTTCTCTCCCACATAGTTCAGGAAGTCCGTGATGGCCTCGATCTTCTTTTCATCCTTTACGCTTTCCGGAATGACAAAGTTATGGGAGTTGGCAAAGACAGCGTCTTGTTTTGTTCCAAGCCGCGGAACTGGTGACACTCCATAATCCAGCTTGGATTCGTCAAACTGGTTCATCATCCATGGCCCGTTAAAGTGCATGGCATTTTTGCCCTGCAGGAACATGTTCATTTCGCCGTCCTGCTGGACATCGGCCGGCGATACATTATACTTGTCAATCAAATCCCTCAGGAAGGTCAGCGCATCCACTACCTCCGGAGACGTATAATCTACCTTGCCGTCCGAGATCAATTCCCCGCCGTTTTGATAGACAATGGTCGGGAAGATAAATTGCTGCGGCCACAATGTCGGAACAACAAAGCCCCACTGCTGCTTGTCTTTATCCGTCAATTTCTGTGCCATGTCAATAAACTCTTCGCGGTTTGTTGGCGGCTTTTCCGGGTCAAGCCCTGCCTCTTTGAACAATGTCTTGTTCCAATAGAACATAAGCGGGTGGATATCGAGCGGGACGCCATACAGCTTTCCGTCCACTTCTGTTCCTTTCCAGGCATTTTCATGGTAATTTTCTTTCTTCACCGTATCGCCGATAATGTCATCGATGCTTTTGATGACCCCTTTATTGGCATACGTGATGATTTGGTCTCCGTGCATGATCAAGAGTTCCGGAGAATCCTTTTTTCCATTAAGCGACAAGTCCACGGTTTTGTAGTAATCTGTCTGCGGAACAATTTGAAGCTTAACGAAATGTTTGTCTTGCGATTTGTTGAATTCATCTACAATCTGCTTCATGTTCGGACCGTCAGGACCAGAGAACGGTGCCCAAAACACAACTTCATCTTTCCCCTTGGAAGAAGACTTTTCGCTTCCCCCTGAACTGCATGCAGCCAACACACCGATGATCAACATGAGTGCAATCGACATGCTCAACCACTTTTTCATGCATGCTCCCCCCTTCGTAAACGGTTACAATTTTTGTTAAGTTAATTAAGTAATTTAATTAATTAACTTACTAGCAGATTACTAGTTATTGAATATATTGTCAACCCATTATCTGCATAAAATGTCCGGGCGGTGGTAAATATTCCTTCCCGATTCCAATCGGATGTATGGCCAGTCACCCGTATGCGTCATAAATTCAATTCCATTTTCCGTCACTAGAATGGTATCTTCCGACTTTATCCCCGGCAAAGCTGGGTTCCATGCAAAAGCCTGGTGAATCTGGATCTCTTCTGCCGACTCCGGTGTCGCGAGAAACTCCCTAGTTGCATAGCCGGTCAGCCCTCCCTGGTGAAGAAGCCTCCAGTCCTCAGGAAAACCGGCATTGCGATATTCTTCCATACCCGCTTTAATGACATCGCCCATTTTTTTCCCCGGCACGGTTGCAAGGTTCATGGCCAAATCAATTCTGGCAAGCTTCTGCTTGTTTTCTTCCAGCGATTCCGAGAGTTTGCCAAAATACACAAATCTAGTCGCATTTGCCACAAGCCCCCCCCTTTCAGCGCAAATGACGAGCATGGCATGTTTCTCTAGCTTTTTGCTTGTCGGGATGGGATGTCGATACCGATAAATCCGTTCATCCGTTGCGACAAGTCCGACATGAACAATCAAATCCCTGGAAATGGCTTCGCTGTTCAGCATGGCGGCAATTTCCGTCTCTTGCATGCCCGGTTTCAGCCTGCGGCAGGTGGTCTCAAGGGCAGTAGCCGCATCCCGGCACACCTGGCGATAACGATCCATTTCCGCTCCGGATAGGGCGGATCGGACGGAGATCAGCTCAGTATCTATCGTCTTTAGCCATGCATACGGAACATCAGCCACAACGTTTTTCCCCTTGATAAGCGGAAGGATCAGAGAATCGGTGCTTTCGGTCCAGTCAACCGATTTGACTTCGACCGGAAAAGAAAAAAGTTCCGCTTCCTCTTCCGCCAGCCTTTTTTCCTCCATTTTGTTTGTAATCATGTAGACTGTGTCTTGGAATACGAGCAAGTCGCAGACACCAAGAGGATCGCTCAGAACAATGTGATTTTTTCTCCCTTCAGTCAGCCAAGAAAAATTGCTTCTTTTTCTTAGCAATACTCCCTCATACCCCTGTTTTTCCATGAACTCTCTCAGCTTTACAATCGGTTTCATGTTGGTCCTCCTCTGCATTACTTAATTAATTAATTTAACTTACTGTTTATGGTATAGTAATGGAAAAAGGTTTGCAATCTATTTTGCAAAGGTCTAGGGGGATGCACTGTGCAAAAAGGCAGCTTCCAATGGATGAAGTCTTTAAATAAATCCATTGTACTGAATAAAATACGGACGGACGGGCCCATTTCCAGAGCCCTCATAGCAAAGGAAACGAATTTGACCCCGCCTACTGTCAGCACGATTGTGAAGGAACTTCTGGATGCCGAGCTGATTGCGGAAAGCGAACAGGGTGAATCACAGGGCGGACGGAAACCCACGATGCTTGTCATCAACAGCAGCCGCTTTTATGTCATCGGCCTGGATACAGGTCCAAAAACACTCAGGGCCGTTTTGGTTAATTTGACGGGAGAGCTTGCGGGAAAACGGTCGTGTGACATCCCTGTCAATGCAACAAGTGACGAACTGATCAGTTTTCTAATCGATACTATCCACTCTCTGGTCGAGGATCACCGTGATAAAGAGGTGATCGGCATTGGAGTCGGCATGCATGGGGTCGTTGATGTGAAAGAAGGGGTCGGCCTCTTTGCCCCGATTTTGGGACTGAAAAATATCCCGATCAAAGCCAAACTGGAGAAAGAGTTTGGCGTCCAAGTCCAGGCGGACAACGACGTCAGGGTGATGGCCTTCGGCGAATACTGGTTTGAAGGCCACCGGGGGGATCATAACATGGTCACCGTCAATATCGGACATGGCGTGGGTGCAGGGATTGTCTTAAATGGGAAGCTGTTTCATGGTGAGCATCACCTTGCAGGTGAAATCGGGCACATGACGATCGACCTCTCCGGGAAGCCATGCTCCTGCGGCAACAACGGGTGCTGGCAAACGCTCATTGCAGGACCGGCGATTGGCGAAGCAGCCCAGGAGGAGCTTTCACTTGGAAGGGCCAGTTCTTTGAGGGAACTGTCAGGAGGAAACATTGAGAGCATCGATGGCCAGATGGTATTTGAGGCTGCCAATCAGGGTGATTCCCTTGCCGTGGAAGTGCTGAACAAAACCGGAGTGTTCATCGGCATCGGCCTGACGAACCTGATCCACATGCTGAACCCTTCCAAAATCATCATCGGGGGCGGTGTATCGGGCGCCAGCGAATTCATCCTCCCTCGGATCAAAGAAACGATCGGCATGAGGGCATTGACGGAGCGAGCGAAGAACACCGAAATCCTTACCTCCTCTCACGGTATGTACGGCACTGCCATGGGGGCGGCTGCCCTGGTCCTCGCCGAAATCTTTGATGAGGCGGCGGAGGTGTGATCGTTGTTTGGGTGCCTTGGACCGTTGCGTGGGTGCCTGGCACCCACACAACTCTAACACGATTTGGAATAATTTGAATTGTTTAGGTGCCTGGCACCCAAACAATTCTCTCCGCCCGCAGTCATGTTTCCCCAATTTGAACATACATGTAATATGATCATGGTTTTGGGGGGACGCCGATGGAAGTCCAAGTACGCGCTGGGGACACGGTTTGGGATTACTGCCACTGGTTTCGGCTGCCATTTGTTCTTGTACAAGATTCAAATCCGGATACCGATCTGTTTAACTTAGTACCGGGACAAACCATACTGATACCCGGGTTTAAAGCGATATCACATTCCATCCAGGAAGGTGAATCGCTTTTTCTGCTTGCGGAGAAATTGTCCGTGCCGCCTGATGCTGTTCGGCTCCTCAATCAGAACGGCCATAACGTCCGCCTCCATCCGGGACACCGCCTCACCCTCCCGGTTCGCACAGAAGGCCTGATGGATGAGAGCAGGCGGCCTTATGACTTTTTTCAAATGACAGAGATGATCAATCATCTCACAGCCATGTATCCTTTCATCCGGAAAACGATAGCGGGACACAGTGTACTCGGTCAGCCACTGGTCGAAATCAGCCTGGGAGCCGGCACGCGGAAGGTTCATATGAATGCTTCTTTTCATGCCAACGAATGGATTACCACTTCTGTCCTGATGACTTTTTT
>DATBUB010000145.1:0-23024 GCA_036516555.1 Bacillaceae bacterium | reverse complement strand
CTCCTGAAACGGTACCGGCAGGAAAATATGCGAGACAGGCTTTGGATGCTCTCGGGGTTTGGAGCCAATTGAAGCCAAACATTATATATGCAAAAGACGTCAGGCAAGTCCTTACATACGTTGAGACAGGAAATGTGGATGCGGGCATCGTTTATAAAACGGATGCCTTGGCTTCATCCAAGGTGAAAGAGGCTGAGGCGATTGATGAACAGCTGCATGAGCCCATCATTTACCCGGTCGGTGTAGTGAAGGAAAGTCCGCAACAAGAAGAGGCCATTCTCTTTTTTGAATATATACAGAGCAGAGAGGCTCTTGATATTATGGAAAATCACGGTTTTAAAGGATTGAGTAAGTAAATGGCAACAGAATTTTGGGATCCGGTCATCCTTTCAATCAAAACGGCGAGTGCAGCTGGTTTCATCGTACTCATATTTGGGGTGCTTGCTGCAAAAGCGATGAGCGCTGCAAGGTTTAAAGGGAAGTTGGTTTTGGAAACTCTTTTTCTGCTGCCGCTCGTGCTGCCGCCGTCTGTCATCGGGTTTCTGCTCATTGTGGTGTTTGGCCGCGGCAGTATGGCTGGCCAGCTCCTTGAATGGGTGTTCAGACAGCCTGTCATGTTCACCTGGTGGGCAGCTGTGATCGCTTCTTCCGTTGTGGCCTTTCCGCTTATGTACCAATCGGCCAAAGCAGGGTTTGAAAGTATTGACAGGGACATAGAAGATGCGGCAAGGGTAGACGGGGCGAGCGGATGGAAAGTTCTGCAGCTGATATCCATTCCCCTTGCCATGAAGGCGATCGTTTCGGGAGGAATTTTAAGTTTTGCCAGGGCCCTGGGGGAATTCGGAGCCACCCTGATGTTTGCGGGCAACATCCCCGGCAGGACCCAGACCATCCCAACGGCCATTTATACGGCCATTGAATCTGGAAATATGGGATTGGCCTGGCTGTGGGTGCTTTGCACAATCGTGATATCCGTTGCCATGCTCACCGCAGTAAGGTTCATGAAAGTGTGAGGGGAATCTGGCTAGCCATCTTAACCCACATCCGAAACAAAGATAGGACTGCTCCCTTTCGAGGGATGCAGTCCTTTTTAACTTCTTTTCATATAATGAAAGCCCCTCAGCAGGAGCTGAACGAGCACTTCAGTAAATACGAGCCCGATGGCAATGGCGCCGGATATGGTAAAAGCCTTGAATGCAAGCGGAATGGCACCTGAATAATCATTGGTTACAACATGTCTCATGGCGTCATAGGCCGCCCCGCCTGGAACAAGGGGGATAATTCCAGGAATAATAAAAATGATGATCGGTGTTTTATGATATTTGGCTAAAAAATGCCCGGTCAGTGCAACAACAATGGCCCCTGCAAAAGAAGCCTGAATGGCATCCACCCCGTTGTCGGTAAGAATCCTGAATAAAATCCAGCCGAGCATTCCGACAACTCCGCATTGGATCAGAGACCTTCCGGGAACATTGAAGATAAATCCGAAACCGGCGGAAGCAATAAAGCTGAAAATAAACTGTGCCGCTATATATACCACGCTTTCACCCCCACATTAAACCCACAACGAGAAAACAACCGCCACTCCAGTTCCTATCGCAAAAGCGGTCAAAAAAGCTTCCACCCCTTTGGACAGACCTGCCACCAAGTGTCCCGCCATCAGATCCCGGACCGCATTGGTGATCAGCACCCCTGGGACAAGAGGCATGACAGAGGCGATGATGATCAGATCCAAGTCCTTGCCGATTCCTGCTGAAACAAAGAAGAAGGCGACCAATCCAATCATAAGGGAAGCGAAGAATTCTGCAAAAAATTTAACACGTGTAAAATGATGGATGAGAAGCAGGCTGGAAAATCCTGCAGTCCCTGCGGCTACAGCCGGCAAAAAGTCTTGCCAATCCCCCTTAAACATAACCAGAAAGGATCCGCTCACCAGAGCGGCAGCCACAATTTGCAGCCAGACAGGGAAGGAAAGGTCCGCTTTTTCCAAATTCCTCAGTTCCTCCAATGCTTCCTGAACGGTCAATTCCCCCGCAGCCATTTTCCGCGACATTGCATTGACCAAAGCTATTTTCTCCAAATCCGTCCCTCTGTCAAAGATTCTTGTAAAGTGAGTCTGCTTGGACCCTTCCGCGGAAAAAATAATGCCGGTAGGGGTTACATAGCTTTGACAATCCGGTCTGCCGGCAGCGGAAGCCATGCGAAGCATCGTATCTTCGGCCCGATACGTCTCTGCTCCGCTCTGGATCATGATCTGTCCGGCGAGAAGGCAGGCATCCACAACGGCCTGGGTATTGTCCGTTGTTGAATTGGTCATAGCAGCAATCCTCCCTTTATCACGTACTATCATGTTGGGACTATCTTAAAACATCTTTCCATTTAGGGCAATATCGAAAAAAGGATTTGACATTCAGAATATTTTTTATTATCATCATTTACAATCAATTATGAGTTGAGCTATGACGAAGAATAGTACCTTTCATGACACTTCAGAGAGCCGGTGGTTGGTGCAAACCGGTGTGGACATGCTGGGGAATGGGCTTCCGAGCTCCCGGACTGAACCCTCATGGGAGGAAGTAGGCTTCGGCGAAAGTCCCGCCGTTACATGGGAAAGTGCATGAGCGAAAGGCCCATGCGCATGGAGAGCTGGCATTTTACGGCTGAAAAAAGGTGGCACCGCGGTCCCTCGTCCTTTATGCAGGATGAGGTTTTTTTGCGTGGGCCAGAACATCATAAGAAAGCGATGAGCAAGAGGAGTAGGGCCATAGGTTTCGGCACAGAGAGCCGGTGCTGGTGAGAATCCGGTGCGAAACCCTGGCCTGAATGGGCTTGCGAGCTGTTTCCTGAACTAAGTAGGGAAACACGGAATTCCGCCGTTATACGGATAGGGCATCGGACTTTGTTTCCCGTGCCTGAAAGAGATGGAGGATTCCTGTATTCTCCGAATTGAGGTGGCAACGCGGTATGACGCCCTCAACAAGCAGTGATGGTGTGCTTGTTGGGGGCTTTTTTTTGTATTGAAAAACAAAGGAGGAACAAAAATGGACACAACGCAGGCAGCAAGGATGAACATGAAGAAATTGAATGGGGATGTGCTGACGCCGATTACGGTTTTCTTGAGACTGGAGGGGGAGAAAAAGTTTTTATTGGAGAGTTCCTTAAAGCATAGCGAGCAAGGGAGATATTCCTTTATTGGGGTGAATCCGATAAAGGAGATCATTGGGGAAGGCGGGAAAACGAAGGTAGTCCTGCCTACAGGTGAAGTGGCTTCCGACAAAGTGAGACGCGCTCTTGATATCCTGAAAGAAGCCGTACCCCCAATGGATTTGGGGCTTCCATTTCCTTATTGCGGAGGAGCGGTCGGCTTCATTGGCTACGATGCCATCAGGCAGTACCGGGACATAGGAAGGGGTCTGCCAGATGAGATTGGCATGCCGGATGTCCATTTCATGGTCTACCAGGATACGATTGTGTTCGATCATCTGGCGCAGGCTGTGTATATCCTGGCTGTTGATTTGGATGGCTGCAGGGATGACAAGCAACTGGAGAATCGAGTCCGTGAACTTGAGAAGCAGATGCTGAGAACGGATGCGGATGAAGCGCTGGAAGAATGCCAAATTCATTTTGGGCCGGAATTGGAGAAGGATGAATTTATTCGAAGAATTTCAGAAGCGAAGGGATATGTACTGAGCGGGGAATTGGAACAGATTGTCCTATCGCAGCGTATGAAGGGGGAAATCAGCACAAATCCTTTCCATTTTTATCGGAAACTGAGAAACTCAAATCCGTCACCATACATGTTCTATGTGGATTTTGGAGAGTATGTGGTGCTTGGTGCGTCTCCTGAGAGCTTTGTGAAAACAAGCGGAAAAAGGGTCATGACGAACCCGATAGCAGGGACGAGGCCAAGAGGAAGAACGGCAGAAGAGGACGCTGCGCTGGCAGCAGGGTTGCTGGAGGATGAGAAGGAGCTGTCGGAACACCGCATGCTCGTTGATTTGAGCTGTGACGACTTCTCTCGTGTGTGTGAGCCAGGCACCATCTCTGTCGTCGATTATATGAAAATAGAACGATACCGGCATGTCATGCACATCGTTTCGGAGGTGGAAGGCACTCTAAGGGAAGACTGCACGGGCATAGATGCCCTTATTGAATGTCTGCCTGCCGGGACCGTATCCGGGGCTCCGAAAGTGCGGGCCATGCAGGTCATCAATGATCTAGAGGATGTAAAGCGCGGTGTGTATGCCGGCGCAATTGGATATGTGAATGCCAATGGCGATACGGATTTTGCCTTGGCCATCCGCTCACTCGTTGTGAAAAACCGGCAGGCATACCTCCAGGCGGGTGCCGGCATTGTGGCCGATTCCATACCTGAACGGGAATACATGGAGACCATAAATAAGGCTAAGGGTCTTCTCAATACTTCGAAGGACCATAAAAATATATAAAAATGACACCGAAGGCGCATGAAGTCCATGCGTCTTTTTGTTTATATGGATAACCACCTAAACACGTAAATTTCTCAAGCATAAAATGACTGTAAATGATTGTACAGGAGGATATATGATGTACGAATATGACGAAATACAGAATATGCCACAGATCGGCAATATTGATGAATTTGTCAGATCGATAACTAGAATCGAGAATGCCTTTGCAAACATACTGAATGGAGAGGCGGAATTTCTCAATAGAAATAGAGATAGATTTACGGCGGAGGAATTTTTCAAGTTTAATGAAAGACTGGAAGAGATCCTGAAGCTTGTCATTAAAAAAGAAATCATCTTGGAGTTCCTTTTGGACGAAATCAAGAAATGTCCGCAGGAATGCCCTAAAGAACCTGAGGAAGATCATTGCTCCTGCAAGGAATACTACTGTGAATGTGATTATTATGACTACTGTGACTCGGAGTATTATTACTGCGTTGATGCGGGGGAAAGCAGAAGGAAAAAAAGAGGAATCTGCAAACGGTAGAATTGGTTGGATACTTTTATCATTTTCATCAAATTGATTTTACCGCTTATTTCGGAAAAGCAAAATTTGAATACTCTATTAGTACGTCAGAGAAGGGAGTTGTGTGATCCATGCCTTTTGAAGAAGCGGTTGTTGATTTGGAGTCAGCTTTGACGGCCGGGCTTTCGGCCATTTTGGATGAACCGAATGTCGATCCGGACCGGATTGAGAGATTTTTGAAGCTGCTGATCAAAAAAGAAATCGTCCTTAAGCTGATCATTATGGATATCAATAGAATTTAAAGAAGAAGGGGGAAGTTAAGATGGCGAATGGATTTCGCGATACGGTTACCGCGATTGAGATGCAGCTTGCCGAAGCTCTCCGGATTGTAACAGAGAACGGTGATCTGGATCAAATCGAAAGAATTGCAGAATTGCTGATTTTAAAGGAGAAATTGCTGGAAGAGCTGTTGGGGGAACTGTGCCAGCCTGAAACAACCACATTTGAAAATTCGGCCTCAATTATTATTGATGGGGATGAACAAGGACCGGCACAGCCATATCCTTCCGTCATAGCTGTTTCGGGGATGCAGGGAGCTGTTCGTAACGTTACCGTTACACTGTATGGCCTGACCCATACGTTTCCGGGTGATCTGGATATTTTGCTCGTAGGTCCGCAGGGGCAAAATGTGATGCTGATGTCCGACTCGGGAGGTTCACTGGACGTCAACAATGTGACGCTTGAGTTCGACGATGCCGCTGCTGACTTTTTGCCTAATGGTTCACAAATTGTTTCGGGTACGTATAAGCCTACAAATTATGAAGCGGATGCAAATTTACCGGCTCCTGCGCCTCCGCAGCCTTATGGAGCGGCCTTGAGTGTATTTGATAGCACAAACCCGAACGGAAACTGGCGTTTGTTTGTATTTGATGATTTTATCGGAGACCGGGGACAAATCGCGGATGGCTGGGATCTGACGATTACCACCAACCCATGCGTGACGGCAACTGGCCAAGTGGTAACGGACGGGATTGACAGTACTATTTTTGATCTGGAATCTGAATTATCCCGGGCTTTTCAAGTCATCCTGGATGCCGGAAACCCAGATCAAATTGAAAGATTTTTGAAGCTGCTCATCAATAAAGAGTTGCTGCTCCTCTTGATCCGGGATGAAATAGTAAATGGAAACGGAAACGGCAACGGAGGGGAAGGAGACTGTCCTTGTAAATTCCGTATTGGCATTCAGGGAAGAGAGGCCCCGGCGGATGTTCTAGTTATTCGTGAAGGACAGCCGAACCTAAACTTGAGCGGAACAATAAATGTTTCAGCAGAACAGTGTTTCACGGGAGCCAGACAGTGCAACCCTAGTGTTGATCAATTTAATGTTAACTTTGGAACGGGCCAAGGAGGGACGACCATCAACTTCACTCCAGGCGCACGCACTCGAATCTCCTGCACAGACGGAATCCAAGCTGTTTTGGAAGGCAGGGCAAATGCATCCGGCAATCTATTATCTGGGGACTTTAATCTCCGCATTGTCTTTACAATTAACCCTGTAACAGAACAGGGTACATGGAATATCACTGCCACCAGCTTCGACGGGGACACTGTATTCCAAACCACCTTTACTGCACCCATCTCTTCACGCACCTTTATCGGTGACTGCTCAGAAAACGTGGGTCCCAATTAAGTTGAGAAGGCGGTTCGCTTGGCGAGCCGTCACTTTCTTTTGAGCGAAAATGATTCAATCATCCAATCATTACTGTATGATATGCATACCATATCAACATAGTTAACAGCGGAGGAGATAAAACATGTTACCCCGGGAGGGATTTTTAGAGAGCTTGATCAACATGGAAAGAGCACTGGGGAATACTTTGAGGGCTGCTGCTCAAACAGGGACGCCGAGGCAAATCGAACATATCACTGGCCTGTTGATCAAAAAGGAGATTATTTTGGCATCTTTGCTTGAAAAAGTGAATACCATTTACTCAGATCGGCAGAGATGAAAAATCGTAAAGCATGACTGGAATATAGATCATTTCTTTGCATAAACATTCTCACATGGAAAATATTTTTAAATAAAGCGTTGACATTTCCAAAATTGCCATGATACGATATGGTGACATTCAAAACAATTACGAATTTTAAGAAAGGGAGGCTGAGGAACATGAAAAAATGTATCGGAATGAATCAACAACTGCATATAGAATCAGCCTGCCAACAGCTGTGATGTAATTTTTTTCTGATAACACACGACAAAGACGCAGGTTGCACAATATACCTGTGTCTTTTTTTATGTGAAGCGTAGTGCGCACATTCTGAGGCCGCACTATGCTTTTTTTATTTCTAAAAATAGGGGAAACCAGTGTTCAAACACTGTTTCTTATAGATGAATCTGACAGTAGGAGGAGAAAAAAATGACAATTGAAATGGTTATTCAGCTTATGAAAGCGGTGGAGCTGGAGAGCGGGTAGCTGTTGTATGGAACAGGCAAAGAGGAGGTTGTAAGCCATGTTTAGTGTATTGAAAAAATTAGGCTGGTTTTTTAAACAGCATTGGAAACGTTATACGTCAGCGCTCGTGCTTTTGGGAATCGCCAATATCTTTGAGGTCATTCCGCCGTTTATTCTTGGTTCGGCGATTGACCATATGTTCTTGGGAACCCTTACGGCTCGTGATTTATGGCTGTATATCGGCATACTGGCCGGTGGTACAATCCTCAACTACGGAATTACGTACGTATGGCAGTATCAGCTGTTTGGCGGGGCGTTTGTCGTGGAAAAAATGCTCCGGTCCAAATTCATGAATCATTTATTGAGGATGACCCCGACTTTTTTTGAGAAAAACCGTACAGGGGATCTGATGGCGAGAGGAACCAACGATTTGAAAGCCATCTCGACTACTGCGGGATTCGGCATCCTGACCCTGTTTGACTCCACGATGTATATGCTGACGATCCTGCTCACAATGGGCTTTATTGTCTCGTGGAAATTGACGCTGGCGGCTGTCTTGCCGCTGCCGATTCTGGCATGGATCATCAAAATCCTGGGTGAAAAAATCCATACCCGGTTTGTGGCAGCCCAGGATGCGTTCGGTGAAATGAATGACCGCGTTCTTGAATCGGTGGCCGGCGTGCGTGTTACACGTGCCTATGTCCAGGAAAGGGCGAGCGAAGAGGCGTTCCGGCAGATGACGGAAGAAGTGTATGAGAAAAATATACACGTGGAGCGGATTGACGGACTGTTCAACCCGGCTACGAAGATCATCACGGGCATCAGCTATATCATCGGGCTGTCTTATGGAACATATCTTGTGTTTCACCAGGAAATTTCATTGGGGCATCTTGTTTCGTTCAACGTTTATCTCGGAATGCTGATCTGGCCGATGTTTGCCATCGGGGAACTGATCAACGTCATGCAGCGCGGGAATGCTTCCCTTGACCGCGTACAGGAAACGCTTGATTATGAAGCCGATGTGAAGGATCCGAAGGAACCAGTATTGTTGGAGGAACCGGGATCAATCCATTTCGAAGGCGTCACTTTCCGATATCCATCTTCCAAAACAAATAATCTGGCTGATATTTCATTGGAGTTTAATCGGGGAGCCACCATAGGGGTTGTTGGAAAGACAGGAAGCGGCAAGACCACATTTATCAAGCAATTCCTGCGGGAGTACCCGTTTGGCGATGGAGACATTACTATAACAGGCGTCAGTGTCGGGGACCAGCCAAAGGATCAGGTTCTTCGATGGGTTGGCTATGTACCGCAGGATCATGTCCTTTTTTCAAGGAGTGTCCGGGACAATATCTTATTTGGAGATGAGCACGCGACAGAAGCCGAACTCAAAGAAGCGATTCGCCTGGCTTATTTTGAAAAGGACTTGAAAATGCTTCCGGAAGGGCTTGATACGCTCGTCGGGGAAAAAGGCGTAGCGCTTTCAGGCGGACAGAAACAGAGGATTTCCATTGCCAGGGCGCTCATTAAAAATCCTGAACTTTTGATTCTGGATGATTCCCTTTCTGCAGTGGATGCCAAGACGGAAGCCCAAATCATTCGTAATATCCGGGAAGAACGAAATGGAAAAACGACCATCATTACCACACACCGCCTGTCTGCCATAGAGCATGCCGACTGGATTATCGTGCTGGATGATGGAAGGATTGTGGAAGAAGGCCGTCATCAGGATCTTCTGGAGGCCGGCGGATGGTACAAAGAGCAATATGATCGACAGCAAGTGGAAGACTCGCTGGCAGAGGAGGTGCATGCGTAATGGTCGGAAAACGATTATTCCGGTATGCCTTATACTTCAAAGGGCTGATTATCGCTGCCCTGGCGATGCTGACGGTATCGGTTAGCGCTGATGTCCTCGGGCCCTTTGTCGCGAAAAAATTGATTGATGAACACATTTTGGGGATTGAAGATCGCTGGCTCGTCACAGAGCAGCATGACTCCTCAGTCTCGTTCAATGGAAAAACTTATGTAAGAGAGCGCTACTCCAATCCAGAAAAGCTGGCGGAGAGCAAGGAGACTGCCACCATCCTGCAGTCTGGAAGGAGCTTTTATTTGGTGGAGGGTTTTGTGCCGTTTGAAGGCAAACGCACGGTAAGCGAAGGAAAGATGTCCATCACACTTCGCGGTAAAACGGAAACCCACGCCGCCAGGAAACTGTCCGTCAGTGAAACACTGGCCTTTTATAAGCCTGAAATCCCTTCCATGATCAAACTGATGATCTTTTATTTCAGCCTGTTTGTCGTGGCGGGTGCTTTCTATTATGGACAGTATTTTTACTTGCAAAAAGCGGCGAACCGCATCATCCAAAAAATGCGGACCGATATTTTTGCCCACGTACAGCGGTTGCCCATCCGATATTTTGACAATTTGCCTGCCGGAAAGGTAGTCGCACGGATCACGAACGATACGGAGGCGATCCGGGAGCTGTATGTAGCTGTGCTTTCCACATTCTTTACAGGTTTGATTTACATTACCGGTATTTACGCGGCGATGTTCATCCTGGATGCTAAACTCGCGCTCATTTGCCTGCTGCTCATGCCAATTATGTACGGTTGGATGCTTTTCTATAGAAAATATGCATCCAAGTACAACCATGTTGTGCGTTCAAAGGTCAGTGAACTAAACGCCATGATCAATGAGTCCATTCAGGGAATGACCATCATCCAGGCCTTCAGGCGGGAAAAGCAGATGAGCAAGGAGTTTGAGGAAATGAATGAAACGCATTTCCGCTACCAAAACAAGCTGCTGACGCTCAATGCTCTGTCATCGCATAATTTTGTCGGAGTGCTGCGGAACATGGTGTTCGTCGGTTTCATTTGGTATTTCGGGAGCGACTCCCTTGGTGCGCATTCCGCTGTGACAATCGGTGTCCTGTATGCGTATGTCGATTATATAAACCGGCTGTTTAATCCGGTTACGAACATCGTGAACCAGTTCTCGAACCTGGAACAGGCGCTAGTTGCTGGAGAAAGGGTGTTCCGGCTCATGGATGAGGAAGGCGAGAACGTCAGCACTGAGAGAATGGAACGTTATAAAGGGAATGTCGTCTTTGACCATGTGTATTTTGCCTATAAGGAAGATGAGTATGTCCTGAAAGACATCCATTTTGAAGCTAAACAGGGTGAGACGGTGGCCCTCGTCGGCCATACAGGATCTGGAAAAAGCTCGATCATGAACGTGCTGTTCCGCTTTTATGATTGCAGCAAAGGGGAAATTCGGATTGATGGCATAAACATCCGGGGTATACCGAAGCAAACCCTCCGCGACCATATGGGGATTGTCCTTCAGGATCCGTATCTGTTTACAGGCACCATTGCATCGAATGTCAGCCTGGATGATCCGCGCATCACCCGTGATAAGGTGGAAGCAGCCTTAAAAGCAGTCGGTGCAGACCGGGTGCTGAAAAATCTTGAAAAAGGATTCGATGAACCGGTCATTGAGAAAGGCAGCACCCTGTCATCCGGACAGCGCCAGCTGATCTCGTTTGCCCGTGCGCTTGCTTTTGACCCGGCCATCCTGATCCTTGATGAAGCCACATCCAGCATTGATACGGAAACAGAAATGATTATTCAGGAGGCGATGGACGTCCTTAAGAAAGGGCGGACCACTTTCATCATCGCACACCGCCTTTCTACGATTAAAAATGCGGATCAGATTTTGGTGCTGGACCGCGGGACGATTGTAGAACGGGGAACGCATGATGAACTAATGGAAAGAAGAGGAAAGTATTATCAGATGTATCAGCTCCAGGTGGGACAAAAGAAGGGAGCATAAAAAAGGACCTGTTTTTCAGCTATAAGCTCGAAAACAGGTCCTTCTCTTATACGAGAAAGTAGGTGAGCAAGGACAGCAGTATGGATGCAATTCCCATGGCCATCAAAGGTTTAAGGGCTTTGGTCCGGACATCTCCAAGACTGACGTTCAAACCGAGTCCCACCATGGCGGCTGTCAGAAGCCAGGTTGTAATGCTTGATACGATATTCATGGCATCCTCCGTGAAAGGGATGGAATGTCCGAGCACATAGCTGCCAAGCAAGCTCATGATGATAAAGCCGATCAGGAACCAAGGAAACTCAATTTTTGCTTCCGCGCTTCCTCCGGCTGATTTGCGTTTCATCCACCAGACTAAAATGAAGCATAGCGGAATCAGCAGGAATACTCGGCCCAATTTTGCCAGAAGCCCCATGGCAAGCCCTTCCTGTCCCCCTGCTGCAGCGGCCAGAACCACCTGGGCAATCTCATGCAGGCTGACTCCCGACCAGATGCCAAACTCGGAATCTGTAAGCGGGAGGACAGGACGCAGAAGGGTGTACACGATGGCAAATACAGTTCCAACAAGAGCAATGATGCCTACGCTGATGGCGGTGTCCTCGTCCTTGGACTTAATGATGGGTGCCACAGCCGCAATCGCAGCTGCCCCGCAGACGCCTGTCCCGACTCCAAGCAATAGAGACATCGCCGGATTTGCTTTGAAGCGTTTCCCGAGCCAAACCGTCAAAAGAATGGTGAAAACGATGACACCGGCATCAAAAGCAAGAAGGCCAAGTCCCTCATCGAGAACCGTTCCGATGTTCAGTTTCAGACCATAGAGAATAATGGCAACACGGAGCAACTTTTTGGATGAAAAAGTGATGCCGGATTTCAGCGCTTCAGGATAACCGAAAATCTGCCTGAACACGATGGCGATAACGATGGCTGATGCTAGCTGTCCAACCAGCTGGAAGCCTGGAGCTTTGGCCAGCAGGAAGCCGAGATAGGCGATAACAAATGTAAAGGCAATGCCGCCTGCCATGCTGTAACTTTTCTTTTGGCCGGCAGGGGCAGGCTTTTTACTAGCTTGTGAGTCTCCCATTATGATTACCCCCAGAAAATAAGTTCGTTTTTAGCATAGAATATTTCTTAGTATAAGAAAAATAATTCATTATAATACCTATAATAAGTAATCATGTATAAATAGGGAGTGGATAGGATGGACCAGCATTTGCAAGTGTTTGTGGCAGTTGTGGAAAAAGGGAATTTTTCTAGAACCGCTGAGGAACTTCACATGACCCAGCCTGCAGTCAGCCAATACATCCAGGCATTGGAGAGGGAAATAGGAACGCGGCTTCTTGAGCGGAGCAATAAATATGTCCGGATGAATAAGGCAGGAGAAATCGTGTACCATCACGCCAAAGAAATACTTGGGCTGTATACAAAAATGCAGCGGCTGGTAGATGATGCCACAAATAAGACGAGCGGGCCGTTGTCAATCGGGGCCAGCTATACATACGGAGAATATGTGCTCCCTCATGTGATGGCAAAAATGCTGGACGAATATCCGCTGATCAGCCCTGCGGTTACGATTGGAAACACACGGGATATTGCGGAGCTGGTGCTCAGCCACCAGTTGGATATCGGGATTGTGGAGGGGGATTATGAGAATAAAAATCTTGTGGTAGAGCCTTTTGCAGAGGATATCATGCACATCGTCATGTCACCGCAGCATCCGCTCGCGGGGATGGATGGAGAAGTGACAGCGCCGAGTCTCTCGAAGGCAACGTGGATTGTAAGGGAAAACGGCTCGGGGACACGGGCTGCCACGGAAGCGATGTTTTGCGGCCTGGGCATTGGCCAGGTGAAAATGATGGAGTTTGGAAGCATCCAGCTCATTAAGGAATCGGTGGAAGCCGGGCTGGGCATCAGCCTGCTTTCCGAGTGGGCTATCCGCAAAGAGCTTGCCACAGGGAAATTGGTCATTGCAGAAGTCGAGGGCATGCCTTTTAGGAGGAAGTTCTCCATCGTAACACAGTCGCCTTACAAGACGAAAGCCTTAGATACCTTTATGGAGTTTGTCAGGGAATTTAAGGGGATATGAGCATTTTCAGATGAATGCACACATGATGAAAACCGAGTCAGCGTTGTGCGCCGCCGTTCATGATTGGACTGCCTGAGTGGCAGGGTTATGCGGAAATTTGCTTTATTCAGCCACATGGAGAGAGGCAATTTATCATTGTCTGACGTATCATCCCACAGGCTGTGTTGTAGTCAGTGGCCAGATAACTTAACTGAGTGGCCAGTAAACTGGCTGATGTGGACGGTATATGTTTATCATTGGACAGTATATTGTCGGGAGCGGACGGTAAACTCTCCGATGTGGACAGTAACCTCCCCGAAATGAACAATAAAAGGCTAATAAGGCTTTTCGCCAGTCAACATATACTCCGTTTCAATTTTATCCGACATTACAGGGTTCAAAAGGGCGCTTTTTCCAATAAAAAAGGCCAACCAGGCAAGCCTCGTCACGCCCTAACAAAATGGACTTGCCAATGTCGGCTGTAATCAGTCTCTGACGCTCCTTATTCAAACGTCCCTTTCACAACAGTCCGGCCGTTTTCCACCATAACCCGCCCCATGGCTATGACCGTGTCAATCTCCAGTGTTTTTGCGTCCAGCAGGACAAGATCGGCATCCTTCCCTTCAGCCACTTGGCCTTTTTGCTCCAGTTTCAAGATTGCTGCGGGGTTCTCTGTGATGACCTTTAGTGCGACTCCAGCCGGTATGCCTTCCTTCAAAATGGCGTCACGCACTTCGTTGAAAAGGGAAGAAACTTTTCCGACTTGCAGTCCCAGAAACTCTCCGTTTTCTCCAAAGGAAGGAAGGCTTGCCTGTCCATCGGATGTGAACGTGATGAGGGAGACATCCACACCCGCTTCAAGCATCTTCCGCAGTGCAATGCTGCATTTCAGTTCATCATCCTCGAGGAAATGAGGAATGGTGCTTGTGGTAAAGTCTACAAACCCGCCCTTTTTCGCAAATTCAATCCCCGCCTCAAACAGCCTTCGATTCCGGTTGATATGAGTAGGGTAAAATTGGCGGATCGGGATGGAGGTCGTTTCCACAACCCGTTCAATGACATCCAGACATTCTGCACTGTCGCCGACATGAACATTGACTATACCGGCCTTTCCGGATAGGATGCCGCCGATACGCGCGGCGGAAGCAATTTTGGCCATTTCCTCCGCTGTCGGCTGTGAGGACCGGTGATCGGCGATGGCAATTTCTCCAACTCCGATGATTTTATCTACAAGAATAATATCATCTTCAATGTTATCCATTAGTGTTTTGACAGGGACCTGATAGGATCCGGTCTGTACATAGCAGGTTAATCCTTCTTCCTCCAGCCCGCGTGCCTTGGCAATCAGGCTGGCCATGGTCCTGGTCGTTCCGTCCGTACCCAAAACCCCTATCAGTGTAGTGATTCCCGCCGAAGTGGCATCCGTCAGCTGCAGTTCGGGGGTCCTGGTTTTATAGCTGCCTTCACCTCCGCCCCCGATGAGATGTACGTGAGCATCGATGAAGCCGGGAACGACCATTTTACCTTCTGCATCGATCACCCGCACTTCTACAAAATCATCGGGAACCTCAATTTGATCCTTAATGTAACCAATTCTGCGGTCTGCAAGCAGCACATCTTTCTTTCCTAAATATTCGGGAGCATAAACCTCCCCGTTTTGTATCAGCGTCAGCATTTCCATCATCCTCCTTGGCTGCAAACATTATCTCATAAACTTTTTCGCCGAAAAAACAATTATATACAAATTTGATATTGAACTATTTTGGACATTCGGTATAATATACGTTGGTTAAAAGTAAACTGTAAGTTTTATAATACTTAACTTTATTTACTGGGAGTTTACTTATAATAAACAAGATAGAGGGTCTTGCTGATGCGAATCGGAAAAAAGATTAAAAACTTGCGCTTGAAAAAAGGGTTGACTCAAGAGGAGCTCGGGGAACGCACGGATTTGAGCAAAGGCTATATTTCGCAGCTTGAGAGGGACTTGAGTTCTCCTTCCATCGAGACGTTTTTTGCCATACTGGAAGTGCTTGGCTGTCCGCCGAAGGAATTTTTTGATGAGGAGCAGCGTGAACAGAAGGTGGTCTACCATGAGGAAGATCAGACCGAGTTCATGGATGAAGATAGGGGCTATAAGATTCAGTGGCTCGTTCCCGAGTCGAACGAGAAGGAAATGGAGCCCATCCGCCTCACCTTTCAGGAACGCGGTGAATTCAAGCAGTTCGAACCTTCGCTGTCTGAAACCTTTGCCTATGTTCTGAAAGGGCGCGTCAGGATCCTCCTTGGCAAACAGACATATGAAGCAAAGGCGGGAGAATCCATTTATTTTCATGCCTCTGATGAACATCAAATCAGCAACGCCCATGACGGGATAACCGAATTGCTCCTCGTGGCAACCGAATCTTATTTATAACTTACATAAAGGAGAGGCCATTATGACCAATCATGCGATTATCCGCTTTGAAAATGTTTCAAAGCAATATGATGATACCGTAGTTCTCGATGATGTCAGTTTTGAGATAGAGCGGGGAAAGTTTTATACCCTGCTTGGTCCGTCCGGATGCGGTAAAACGACCATCCTGCGGCTCATCGCGGGATTCATTGAGCCTTCAAAAGGGACTATTTATTTTGACGGCAAGAAAATCAATAGAGTTCCTGCGAATGAGCGCCAGGTTAATACCGTCTTCCAGGACTATGCGCTGTTTCCGCATTTAAATGTATTCGAAAACGTCGCTTTTGGCCTCCGGATCAAAAAGTTGAAAAACGCCGAGATTACGGCGAAAGTCAAAGAAGCTCTCAAATTTGTCAATCTGGAAGGCTATGAAAACAGAGAAATCAAGGAGATGTCCGGCGGACAGCGACAGCGTGTGGCGATTGCCCGTGCCATAGTAAATGAACCGGAGGTCATCCTGCTTGATGAGCCCCTTTCTGCGCTGGACCTCAAGCTCCGGACTGAAATGCAGTACGAGCTCCGGGAGTTGCAGCAAAGACTCGGCATTACATTCATCTTTGTCACACATGACCAAGAAGAAGCGTTGGCGATGTCTGACGAGATCTTTGTCATCCATAAAGGGAAAATTCAGCAGAGCGGAACACCTACCGACATTTACGATGAGCCGATCAACCGGTTTGTAGCGGACTTCATCGGGGAGTCGAATATTGTTCCGGGCAAAATGATTGAGGATTTCAGGGTTGAATTCGGAGGCGAGGAATACGAATGTGTCGATCAAGGATTTAACCGGGAAGAGCCTGTGGAAGTCGTCATCCGTCCAGAGGATTTGGAAATCACGTCAAGGGACAAAGGCAATCTGCAGGTCCGTGTAGATACCCAGCTGTTCCGCGGCGTCCACTACGAAATTTGCTGTTACGACAGCCAGGGCAATGAATGGCTTGTCCATTCCACGAAAAAGGCCAATGAGGGCGATGAAATTGGCCTCCGCTTCGATCCTGAGGCTATACACGTTATGCGTTTTGGCGAGACGGAAGAAGAATTCGACAAGCGCCTGGAGGCGTATGAAGAGGCCGGCCATGAAAAATAATGCACGGAACTTTTATCTGATTCCCTATGTTGCGTGGATCATTCTGTTCGTGGTGGCACCCATTATTCTGGTAGTCTATTATTCTTTCTTCGACGTGGAAGGCCACTTTACTTTTGGAAACTATCAAAAATTTTTTACGCCGGTCTATTTGAAAATGACGTTAAGCTCATTTTGGTATGCTTTTCTCATCACGCTGTTTTCGTTGCTTATCGCCTATCCGACCGCGTATTTGCTGACAAAAACAAGACATAAACAGCTGTGGCTTCTGCTTATCATTCTGCCTTCATGGATCAATCTGCTGCTGAAAGCCTATGCCTTTCTAGGGCTGTTCGGGACATACGGACCGGCCAACAGCTTCCTTGAATTTATCGGGGTTGGGGAACAGCAAATCCTGTTCACCGATTTCAGCTTTGTATTTGTCTCTGTCTATATTTTTATACCTTTCATGATATTGCCGATTTACAATTCGCTGGAAGAATTGAATGCATCTTTCATTGATGCGGCAAGCGACCTGGGGGCAAACGCATGGACCACCTTTCGGCGTGTTGTTTTTCCCCTCACGCTGGATGGTGTCAAATCGGGCTGCCAGGCGGTATTTATTCCGGCACTGTCCCTGTTCATGATTACAAGGCTCATATCGGGCAACAGGGTCATTACGCTCGGCACTGCCATTGAACAGCACTTCCTGGTGACACAGGACTGGGGCATGGGTGCCACCATTGCGGTTTTCCTGATCATCGCGATGGCCATCATCATGGTGCTGACCGGACATAGAAAGCGGGGCGGGCTTGCATGAAAAGCAACGGTAAACTGGCAAAACTATATTTGATTCTCGTATTTGCCATTCTGTATGCGCCAATCCTCTACCTGACCTATTACTCCTTCAACAGCGGAGGCTCAATGAGGGACTTTGAAGGGTTCACATTGGAATGGTACAAGGAAGTGTTTCAGGATACGAGGCTTTTGATTATTGCTCTGAATACGCTGATCATCGCATTGCTGTCTGCCGCCATCTCGACCATTCTCGGAGTGTTCGGAGCTCTTGCCATCACGTATGTGAAAAGGCAGCGGACAAAAAATACGCTCCAGACGCTGAACAACGTCCTGATCGTCAGTCCGGACGTCATTATTGGAGCATCTTTTCTGATCTTCTTTACCATTATCGGGATTAGGCTGGGCTTTACGTCCGTGCTACTCTCCCATATAGCATTCAGTGTACCGATTGTGGTCATAATGGTACTGCCTAAATTGCAGGAGATGAGCTCTTCCCTGATTGATGCGGCCAGAGATTTGGGTGCGAGCAACTGGGACATTCTGTCGAAGGTGATCCTGCCGTTCATTACTCCGGGCATTTTTGCAGGGTTTTTTATGGCTTTGACATACTCCCTCGATGATTTTGCCGTCACCTTCTTCGTGACAGGCAACGGATTCTCGACGCTGTCGGTGGAAATATACTCGCGTGCAAGGCAGGGGATTTCCCTGGAGGTCAATGCACTGTCCACCCTTATCTTCCTGATCACAATTGCGCTTGTAATCGGCTACTATTTCATTAACCAGCGCAACGTAAAATCTTCCGCCGCGGGGGTGAGAAAGGCATGAAGAAACTTGTAAGGGTGTTTTCAGCCATCTTCATCATTTCGTTCGCATTGATGTATTTGGCTTCCCACCTGAATGCATCACAGGGGTTTACCGGCGGGAATACGCTTAATGTATATAACTGGGGAGATTATATTGACCCGGATTTAATCAAGGAATTCGAGAAAGAGACCGGGCTGAAGGTTGTATACCAAACGTTTGATTCGAATGAAGCGATGATGACGAAAATTTCGCAGGGAGGAACTGCGTATGACGTCACCATCCCTTCCGAATATGCGATAGCCAAAATGAAAGAGGAAGGAATGCTGATCCCGTTAGACCACGGAAAGCTGCCCAACCTGAAGTATATTGACGAAAGGTATATGGACCTGTCCTTCGATCCCGGCAATAAATACTCCATCCCTTATTTTTGGGGAACGTTCGGGATTGTATATAATCCAAAGATGCTCGGAGGCAAGAAGCTGACCAGCTGGAATGATTTGTGGGATTCCGATCTGAAAAACCAGATTTTTCTTGTAGACGGCGCCCGTGAAGTCATTGGGATGGGACTGAACAGCCTTCATTATTCGCTCAATGAAACAGATAAAGAAAAGCTAATGGAAGCGAAGAAAAAACTCGATACGCTGACACCTAACGTCAAGGCGATCATCGGGGACGAGATCAAGCTGCTGGTAGCGAATGAAGAGGCTGCCATCGGGGTGGTCTGGTCCGGTGAAGCGGCTGACATCATGTGGGAAAATGAGGATTTGGATTACGTGATCCCGGAAGAAGGATCCAACCTATGGTTTGACAATATGGTCATTCCAAAGTCCGCCCAAAACGTTGATGGAGCCCATCAGTTCATCAACTTTATGCTGGATCCCGAGAATGCAGCCCAAAACGCGGAGTATGTAGGCTATTCGACTCCAAATGCAATAGCGCTGGAACTCTTGCCGGATGAGATCAAAAACGATAAGCGGTTTTACCCGGATCCAGAGCTGACAGAGAAACTCGAAGTATACGATAATCTCGGGAAAAAGATGCTTGCTTATTACAATGATCTTTTTCTGGAGTTTAAAATGCACAGGAAATAGGGGAAAATAGGCTGCCTTCTTGACAGGCGGCCTATTTTCGTTCTAATGGTGGTATAATGTAAGAAATACCAGAAAGGAGGCGAAAAGCGTGGAAAAGGAAAATGAAATCCTGGAAATCCTGCATGAAATCAAAGGGACATTGAAAGAGCACAGCGGCATGCTGAAAGAGCACAGCGGCATATTGAAAGAGCACAGCAAAAAATTGGACGAGCACACTGAGACGTTTAAAGAACATGGACAAATTCTAAGGGCCCTGCGTTCGGGACAGGAATCGCTCAAAGCCGAAATGAGCGAGATGAAGTTGCAGAACGCCAAGGAGTTTGGCGAAATCAAAGAGCAGATGAAGGATATGGGCGCCAGTATCGATCTGCTGAAAGAAGAATCATGGACTAACAAGAAAGACATCCATCGTGTCAAAAAAACACTTGGGATGATTTAATTTCCATCCCCATATTCCCCGTATTTTCTTCGAAAAATAGAACATCAGCAAAACTTCATTTCTATCTTCTCAGATGACGTGCAGTTTGGATTGCCCTTTCCATCATAGGGGGGGGCAATTTCCAGGCTGCACTTTTCCTTTTCATCAAGTGAGCGGTCACTCAGTAATTTTTTTGAAAAAATTCAAAACGCACAAACCTTGATGTAATCACAATGAAAACGGATACAAAATTAGCGGAACTTTTACAACAAATAAAACATTCTGAAAATGGGTTGACCTTTAGTTAATACCGCTGTATCATTGAGAACAATTTAACAAACCAAAAAACAAAAAATTTCAATAGAGAGGGGCGAATAGTAGTGAG
Organism: Bacillaceae bacterium; assembly: GCA_036516555.1. Classification (GTDB taxonomy): domain Bacteria; phylum Bacillota; class Bacilli; order Bacillales; family Bacillaceae_C; genus DATBUB01. Next base: position 2,711 of record DATBUB010000145.1, on the reverse strand, counting down.
TGAACAATTGATCTTCCTCAACGGCAGATTTGTAAGAAAAGAAGAAGCCGTTGTATCCGTTTATGATCATGGATTCCTATACGGAGACGGGGTCTTCGAAGGGATTCGGTCATACGGCGGGAATGTGTTTCGCTTGGAAGAGCATTTAACCCGGTTATATGACTCTGCGAAATCCATTATGTTGACCATTCCTTATACGAAAGAGGAGATGACTGACATTATTGTGGAAACACTCCGTCAGAACACCTTAAGAGATGGCTACATTCGCCTCGTCGTTTCCAGGGGGGCAGGAAACCTGGGCCTGGATCCCAGCAGCTGTCCTAAACCGTCAGTCATCGTCATTGCAGAACCTCTTCGGATTTTCCCTAAAGAGCTTTATGATACAGGACTTGAAATCGTAACAGTGGCTACAAGGCGCAACCGGTCGGATGTACTCAGCCCGATGGTCAAATCCCTGAACTATTTAAATAACATTCTAGTCAAAATAGAAGCCAATCTGGCAGGAGTCCAGGAAGCGCTGATGCTGAATGACCAAGGGTATGTGGCAGAAGGTTCAGCGGACAACATCTTCCTGGTGAAGAACAATAAATTGCTGACACCTCCTGGCCATGTCGGAGCCCTTGTCGGAGTGACAAGGAATGCCATCATGGATATTGCACGGGAGAAGGGCTATGAAGTGGCCGAAGCGGTCTTTACAAGACATGACGTGTATACGGCGGATGAAGTGTTCCTGACAGGCACTGCAGCAGAAGTCATCGCTGTCAATAAAGTGGATGGACGCGTCATCGGAGATGGGAAGCCGGGTCCTGTGACGCAGGAACTGCTTGAAAGTTTCAGGGAATTGACCCTGACCGATGGTGTAAAGGTATACGAAGACCAGACGCTGAACGTCAGCTAATCAAGAGTGTACAGGAGAGGTAACATGCGAAGCGACATGATTAAAAAGGGGATTGATCGTGCCCCGCACAGAAGTTTGCTTTATGCAACAGGTGTCAAAACAAGAGATTTGGAAAAACCATTCATCGGTGTCTGCAACTCCTACATTGACATTATTCCGGGACATAAGCATCTGAGGGAATTTGCAGATGTGGTCAAGGAAGCGATTTGGGAAGCGGGCGGAGTACCGTTTGAATTCAATACAATCGGCGTAGACGATGGAATTGCAATGGGGCATATCGGTATGCGCTACTCGCTGCCAAGCCGCGAACTGATTGCAGACGCAGCAGAAACCGTGATCAATGCCCACTGGTTTGACGGTGTATTCTACATTCCGAACTGTGACAAAATTACACCTGGAATGCTGATGGCGGCATTCAGGACGAATGTTCCATCCATATTCGTATCGGGAGGCCCGATGGAAGGCGGAGTATCTTCGGAAGGAGAGCCATTGACCCTTACCTCCGTGTTTGAAGGAGTCGGTGCCTACCATGCTGGAAAGATGACAGCCGAAAAACTCCTCGATATTGAGCAAAATGCATGTCCGACATGCGGATCGTGCTCCGGGATGTTTACGGCAAACTCCATGAACTCGCTCATGGAAATGCTGGGAGTCACCATTCCAGGAAACGGAACCATCGTGGCGACATCGAATGAACGCCACAGGCTTATCAAAGAAGCGGCTCACCATCTTGTCAGAATGGTCAAAGAAGACATCAAGCCCCGCGATCTTATCTCAGACCGGACGATTGATGATGCATTTGCCCTTGATATGGCGATGGGCGGATCCACCAATACCGTGCTCCATACATTGGCCATCGCACATGAAGCCGAACTGGACTACGATTTGTCCAGAATCAACGAGGTGGCAAAGCGGGTCCCGTACCTGGCCAAAATCAGCCCTGCATCTGACTACACCATGCAGGATGTCCATAACGCAGGCGGCATCAGCGCCATCATCCGTGAACTGTGTGAAATGGGCGCAGTGGAAAGAGACAGGATGACGGTTACCGGAAAGACGGTCTATGAAAATGTCAAAGACAGTATCATCACGAACCCGCGGGTCATCAGGCCAAGTGAAGATCCATACAGCCCGGTTGGCGGTCTGTCCGTCCTGTACGGAAACCTTGCCCCGGACGGCGGAGTCATCAAGGTAGGAGCGGTGGATCCATCCATCCAAACCTTCCACGGAAACGCCATTGTATTCGAATCGCAGGAAGCTGCACTCGAAGGGATCAACAATGGTACAGTCCAGGAAGGACACGTGGTGGTCATCCGCTATGAAGGGCCAAAAGGCGGTCCGGGCATGCCGGAAATGCTTGCCCCGACTTCAGCGATTGCCGGAAGGGGACTTGGCAAGAAAGTTGCCTTGATCACAGATGGGCGGTTCTCCGGAGCGTCCAGAGGCATTTCCATCGGACATATTTCACCGGAAGCGGCTGATGGCGGACCGATTGCACTTGTTGAAGACGGCGATGAAATTTTCATTGACCTGGTTAACCGGACGATCCAGTTAATCGTGACGGATGAAGTTCTTGCGGAAAGGCAAGCATCCTTGAAGCCATTCGAACCGAAAATCAAGAAAGGCTACCTGGCCCGATATTCCAAGCTTGTCACTTCCGCCAATACTGGCGGAGTCATGAAAATATAACGATACAACAGCCATGATGAGGAAAAAGTTTATGGAGCCCTGTATTTACAGAGAGCCGGCACTGCTGGAAACCGGCAATACAGCCATAAGCGACATCACCTCGGAGCGGGAACCTTGAAAGCGA
>DATBUB010000144.1:0-8878 GCA_036516555.1 Bacillaceae bacterium | reverse complement strand
GGAGTTGACACTTTTAGTAAGGCTTCAAGATCTTTTTAGCCTGCGGAAACTTCCAACAGTATATTCAAATCATGAAAGCCCTATCCGAAAGCCATCGCGGAAAGGGCTTTTCTGTATTATTTATTGTTCATCTTTGTATATGCCACCACTTTATATTCAATTATTCTTTTATCCACTTCCTTGGCAGCATCTCCAAAATAAAAGGTCAGCAGTTTCCTTGCCTCTTCGATGGAATCGAAGATAAAAGCCGTTTCGATAATGTGGTGCTGAAAACCTCTCTTCGTCCAGCTTTCCACTCTGCTTGAAATGTTGGATGGCGAGAGGGCACAAAACTCATCATTTCCGTAATTATCTATGAAAATGAGGGAGCCGCCGTTCTTCACAACCCGCTGCGCCTCTTTCAGTCCTTTATCAAAATCTTCAACCCCGTCGAAGAAAAACGCCCATGTGGCATAAGCTGCATCGAATGTGTCGTCGTGAAACGGAATAGTTTGGGCTGTTCCTTTTGACCAGGGGAGTTTTTTATCGAGATCAATCATTTTTTCATCGGGTTCCATGGGAATGACCAGGCGGTGAACTGTTGTTAATTTTTCTGCGGTAAAACCATTCCCTGCGCCAATATCCAAAACAGTTCCATCCGGTAAACAATCCTGCAAGTATTCTATGACTTTTCCTTCCCGGTCCATGCATCTTCTTTCAATTTCAAACAATTCGGGATGTTTTCCGCCGTAAAAAGGGATGATATCAGACTTGTTCATATTTTTTGCCTCCTTAGTATGTTGACGATTGGGAGACATGAATGCGCAGCCTTACCATGGGCAATCCCTCCTTTACTTACAGTATAAACCATCTCAACAGAAAAAGCCGGCTCACTCCACTCCGTGAACCGGCTTTTATTTACATCTTCTTTCCCGGAGGCGTATAGTGCGCTTTTTCTGTTCCCACCGGAGGATTGCCAGGAATTGGGGTTCCGTGCATATATGCAGGCGCCTGGTTGAGAATCGGCACTTGCCCCATCGGCTGCGGATTGGCCACGTACTCAAAGTAGCCCTGCTCATCCATGCTTGGCCCGCTTGCCCAGCGGCCTTCAGCGCTTTCCTCGCCCTGCGAGAAATTCATATAAGAATAGGAGACTTCATGTTTTTCAAGTTCTTGAGGGAAAGTGGCAGGCACAATTGGCTTTTGCTTCTGCTCCAGCTCCTCGATGGCCGCCATCCATTGGTTTTGGTGCATGGTGTCCCTTGCAATCAGGAAAGACAGCATGTCCCGCACGCCGGGGTCATCCGTCATTTCATACAGTCTGACCACTTGGAGCCGCCCTTGCGATTCAGCTGTCAGGTTCATCCGGAAGTCCGCCAGCAGGTTTCCGCTTGCCACCATATAACGTGAATTCCATGGATATCCCACACTGTCGGCAGGTGTTGCGCCAAGTCCTGAAACAATCGCATGCTGCGGGTTCATGCCGCCCAGCACAGCCCCCACAACAGGATCCATTGCGGCTTTTTCCTGCTCTTGAACAGGGGCGCCGTCCAGCAATTGAGCGATCATGGTGGCGATCATTTCAACGTGGCCGATTTCCTCCGTGCCGATATCCAGCAGCATATCCCGGTATTTTTCCTCCCCTCGGCAATTCCATCCTTGGAAAAGATATTGCATCATGACCGTCATCTCGCCGAATTGACCGCCCAGGATTTCCTGAAGCTTTTTAGCATACACCGGATCCGGACGTTCCGGTTTCGCGTTGTACTGCAGTTGTTTGACATGTGAAAACATGAAATCCCTCCCTATGGAATCTTTACAGTTTGTTAGATACCCTCAGGGAAAAGAATTATGTATCCGTTAAGCATTGTTACATAATTGAAAAGGAAAGACGCTGTTCATCAAAGCGGCAGTTATACATAATCATGTTGTCAACATCTGGTTTCGCGACAGTTTCAGGGCCGCCCTTCTCACGTTTGGGTCATCATCCGACACACCCGTCTCCTCCAGCACAGCATCTGTCAGCTCATAATGGGCAAAGCCCTTGCAGGTGATGAGCCTTCCGTCTATACAGATATCGCTGTCCATGTACTTTCCTTCCGTAAAATACTCATCGAACCTGTTTACCGTGTCCCGCATGGCGGTAAAAGGGCCAGTGACCAATCCTGCTGCGCCTGCCAGCACAGAAGAAGCACAGCTTGCAGCGATGATGCCTGTGCTTTCCTGAAGAAAATTCCGAATGGAAGATTCTTGGGCGAGCTCCTTTGTCATCCTTCCGCCTGCCATCATGATCAGTCCGTAATCCTTTGCATATTGGCGGTCAACCGGTTTTGTTGCCTTCACTGTAAGTCCGCCGTCCGTAACGATCTCCTTGCCGCCGATAGTCAGCGTGTCGATGGACCACCCATGCCTGCTCAAAAACATTTGAAGCAGAGAAACCTGCCATACCGCGCATTCGTCATAAGCTAAAAAAGCAGCCTTCATCAGTCTCCACCTCTCATTTTTTTCTGATTTAATACTTCTATGAGTGCTTCTAAAAACCCTTCTGTGCTTCAGATTATGTCCTTCTCTAAATAATTCGAGTTCTTCTATATAATATGACCGAAAATATGTTCGCTTTTTGTTGGTTATCAGATCCCCTGTTGTGGTAAAATAGGTGTATATATGTTTTCGCTGCTGCTTCAATGAACCTCTCACGAAAAATGAGAATGTGTATAGATGAAACGCTAGTAAGAATGGGGGCTTTAAGCTTGAAGGATCAATTTGAAGTCTTTTCTAAATATAAGCCGGCCGGCGACCAGCCCAAGGCCATCGAGCGCCTGGTGGAAGGCCTAAGGTCCGGGCAAAAGTACCAGACCCTCCTCGGAGCGACAGGAACGGGAAAAACGTTCACGGTTTCCAATGTCATTAAGGAAGTGAACAAACCGACGCTTGTCATCGCCCACAACAAAACGCTTGCAGGACAGCTCTACAGTGAATTCAAGGAGTTTTTTCCGAACAATGCGGTTGAGTATTTCGTCAGCTATTACGATTATTATCAGCCCGAGGCCTATGTGCCTCAGACGGATACGTACATTGAAAAAGATGCGAGCATCAATGACGAGATCGACAAGCTGCGCCACTCGGCGACATCCTCATTGTTCGAACGCCGGGATGTCATCATCATCGCCAGTGTATCCTGCATTTACGGCCTCGGTTCTCCTGAGGAATACCGGGAGCTTGTCCTGTCTCTCCGCACCGGTATGGAGATTGAGCGGAATCAGCTGCTCCGGAAACTGGTAGATATCCAATACGCTAGAAATGATATTGATTTTCAGCGCGGGACGTTCCGGGTACGGGGCGATGTAGTGGAGATCTTTCCGGTATCCCGTGATGAACATTGCATGAGGGTTGAGTTTTTCGGAGATGAAATTGACCGTATCCGGGAGGTCGATGCGCTCACCGGCGAAATCATCGGAGAACGTGAGCACGTAGCCATTTTCCCGGCATCCCACTTCGTTACCCGAGAAGACAAACTGCGGGTCGCCATCGAAAATATTGAGAAAGAGCTTGAAGAACGGCTCATTGAACTGCGTGCCAATGATAAGCTGCTGGAAGCCCAAAGGCTTGAGCAAAGAACGCGGTACGACCTCGAAATGATGAGGGAAATGGGTTTTTGCTCAGGAATTGAAAACTATTCCCGCCATTTGACACTCAGGGAACCGGGAGCCACTCCATACACTCTTCTGGATTATTTTCCGGATGATTTTCAAATCGTCATCGATGAGTCCCACGTGACGCTTCCGCAAATACGCGGCATGTACAACGGAGACCAAGCCAGGAAACAAGTCCTCGTCGATCACGGTTTCAGGCTGCCGTCCGCCTTGGATAACCGTCCTCTGACCTTTCAGGAATTTGAGAGCCACGTGCATCAAGCCATTTTTGTTTCAGCCACGCCTGGACCGTTTGAGCTTGAGCATACACCGGAAATGGTTGAACAGATCATCCGGCCGACAGGGCTTCTTGACCCGACCATCGATGTGCGCCCGATAGAAGGACAGATTGACGACCTCCTTGGCGAAATCAATGAGCGGGTTGCCCGAAACGAAAGAGTCCTGGTCACAACGCTGACGAAGAAGATGTCTGAAGACCTGACTGATTATTTAAAGGAAATTGGGGTAAAAGTCCAATATTTACACTCGGAAATCAAAACGCTCGAACGTATAGAAATCATCAGGGATCTGCGCCTTGGAAAATATGATGTGCTCGTTGGAATCAACCTTCTCAGGGAAGGGCTGGATATTCCGGAGGTTTCCCTCGTAGCCATTCTGGATGCCGACAAGGAAGGATTCCTCCGTTCCGAACGCTCCCTGATCCAAACGATCGGACGTGCGGCCCGGAATGCGAATGGCCATGTCATCATGTATGCCGATAAGATGACGGACTCCATGGAAAAAGCCATCAGCGAGACGAAACGCCGCCGCTCTGTTCAGGAAGCCTATAACGAGGAGCATGGAATCACACCAATGACCATCCAAAAGGATATCCGCGATGTCATAAGGGCGACGATGGCAGCTGAGGATGCCGTAGATTATGAGACAGAAACAAAAGCTAAGAAGCTGACGAAGAAGGAAAAAGAAAAGCTGATAACTTCGATGGAAAAAGAAATGAAGGAAGCTGCAAGAGCACTCGATTTCGAAAGGGCCGCACAGCTTCGTGATGCCATTTTGGAGTTAAAAGCGGAAGGATGAACATCAAATGGCACAAGATAAAATTGTTGTACAGGGTGCACGCGCCCACAATCTGAAAGATATAGATGTCACCATACCCAGGGATAAGCTGGTGGTGCTGACCGGCTTGTCCGGTTCCGGAAAGTCTTCCCTCGCGTTCGACACCATCTATGCGGAGGGGCAGCGCCGGTACGTGGAGTCCCTCTCCGCCTATGCCCGCCAATTTCTTGGACAGATGGACAAACCGGACGTGGACGCCATTGAAGGCCTGTCTCCGGCCATTTCCATCGACCAAAAAACGACCAGCCGGAATCCGCGTTCAACCGTGGGGACAGTCACGGAGATTTATGACTATTTGCGCTTGCTTTTTGCCCGGGTCGGCAGGCCGATCTGCCCGGTCCATGGGATTGAAATCACTTCCCAGACCATCGAGCAGATGGTGGACCGAATCATGATTTATCCTGAACGGACGAAGCTGCAGGTGCTTGCTCCGGTCATTTCCGGCAGAAAAGGGACCCATGCCAAAGTGCTTGAGGACATCAAGAAACAGGGTTTTGTCCGTGTCAGAGTGAATGGCGAGATGCTCGATCTTGGCGAAGATATCGTCTTGGAGAAAAATAAAAAACATAATATTGAAGTCGTTGTAGACCGCATTGTGATTAAAGAAGGAGTGGAAACGCGGCTGGCAGATTCCCTTGAAACGGCACTGGGTCTTGGTGAAGGAAAAGTTATGATCGATGTCATGGGCGAAGATGAGCTTTTGTTCAGTGAAAACCATGCCTGTCCGGAATGCGGATTCTCCATCGATAAGCTGGAGCCCCGCATGTTTTCATTCAACAGCCCTTTCGGTGCCTGCCCGGATTGCGATGGTCTTGGCTCCAAGCTTGAGGTTGACCCGGATCTAGTCATTCCTGACTGGAGCAAGACGCTCAGCGAGGGGGCAATTGCGCCATGGGTTCCGGTCAGCTCACAATATTACCCTGAACTGCTAAAAGCGGTATGTCTCCACTATGGAATTGATATGGATGTACCGGTAAAAGATCTGCCAAAACTGCAGCTTGACCGTGTTTTGTACGGTTCAAGCGGAGAAACGATAAAGTTCCGCTATAAAAACGATTTCGGCCAGGTGCGGGAAAGCAGGCTGCGTTTCGAAGGGGTTCTGCGGAACGTAGAACGCCGCTATCAGGAAACGAGCTCCGATTATATCCGCGAGCAGATGGAAAAGTACATGGCACAGCAGCCGTGCCCGCGCTGTAAGGGACACAGGCTGAAGGAAGAAAGTCTGGCAGTCAAAGTGGAAGGCCGGCATATAAGTGAAGTGACGGAACTGTCCGTTTTGGAGGCAGAACAATTTTTCGCCCATCTGGAATTGACAGAAAAAGAGATGCAAATTGCGAGACTCATTTTACGTGAGATTTGTGAGCGTCTTGGATTTCTTGTCAATGTCGGATTGGATTATTTGACGCTGAGCCGTGCAGCCGGGACGTTGTCCGGCGGGGAAGCGCAGCGTATCCGTCTTGCCACCCAGATCGGCTCCAGACTGACGGGGGTCCTGTATATTCTGGACGAGCCTTCCATCGGCCTCCATCAGAGAGATAATGACAGGCTGATCAGTACTTTGAAAAATATGAGAGATATCGGGAATACGCTGATTGTGGTCGAACACGACGAGGACACCATGCTAGCAGCAGATTATCTCATTGATATCGGACCAGGGGCAGGGGTGCATGGCGGCGAAATTGTGGCCAGCGGAACTCCTCATGAAGTCATGGAGGACCCGGATTCTCTTACTGGGCAGTATTTGGCGGGAGAAAAATTCATCCCTCTGCCGCTGGAGAGACGCAAATCGGATGGAAGATGCCTGGAGATCAAGGGTGCAAAGGAAAATAACTTGAAAAATGTCAGCGTCAAATTGCCGCTGGGCGTTTTCATTGCGGTAACCGGAGTGTCCGGATCTGGAAAAAGCACGCTGATCAATGAAATCCTGCATAAAGCCCTGGCCCAGAAGCTGCACAATGCGAAAGCACGGCCGGGTACCCATAAGGAAATCAAAGGCCTTGAACATCTCGAGAAAGTCATTGATATCGACCAGTCTCCGATCGGAAGGACACCGAGGTCCAACCCGGCCACTTATACGGGTGTCTTTGACGATATACGGGACGTGTTTGCTTCGACGAACGAGGCGAAAGTCCGAGGCTATAAAAAAGGGCGTTTCAGCTTCAATGTGAAAGGCGGAAGGTGCGAAGCGTGCCGCGGAGATGGAATCATCAAGATTGAAATGCACTTTTTGCCGGATGTTTATGTGCCTTGTGAAGTATGCCATGGGAAAAGGTATAACCGTGAAACGCTGGAAGTAAGATATAAAGGAAAAAATATTGCTGATGTGCTGGAGATGACCATCGAAGACGCATTGGAATTTTTCGAGAACATCCCGAAAATCAAAAGAAAACTGCAGACGATTGTTGATGTTGGCCTCGGCTATATGCGTCTTGGCCAGCCGGCAACAACGCTTTCCGGCGGGGAAGCGCAGCGGGTGAAGCTTGCTTCAGAACTGCACCGCCGATCCAATGGGCGTTCCATGTATATTTTGGATGAGCCAACGACTGGTCTGCACGTACACGATATCGCACGCCTGCTGGACGTCCTGCAGAGACTGGTCGATAACGGGGATACAGTGCTCGTCATCGAACATAATCTGGATGTCATCAAGACCGCGGACCACATTGTCGATCTGGGACCGGAAGGCGGCGATAAAGGCGGCACCATCGTGGCGAAAGGCACCCCAGAGAAAGTGGCGGATACACCAGGCTCTTATACCGGAAAGTATTTAAAGCCCATCCTGGAGCGCGACAGGAAAAGGATGGAGAAACGGTTGAAAGAAGCGCTGGCCAAGTAAAGCCTCATTAAAATGAAACCTGTGCTGCCTCAGTTACGTATACCTTTTATAAGGAAAAAGGAGGATGTTACATGAATCAGGAACGCAAACGAATTCTTGAAATGGTGCAGAACGGTACACTCTCCGCAGAGGAAGCCATCATCTTGCTGGAAGCCTTGGAGAAAAAGAAGGATGTTCCGGCCGAAGCGGATGAGCAGGTTAAAGAGATGGGCGGAGTGCTGGGCGGATATCCTGATCAGGAGGAGGCACACATGGCGGGCCCATCCACCGGGCATGAATCCGAACCGACCGCCGGTCCGGGAGCTGGCCAGAAAGATACCGCGGGGCAGGGTGCCCGCTCAGACAAATGGAAGTCTGACAAAGATTCTAAGGAAGATAATTTTTACTCCCAGCTGGAAAATGCCGGGGAGAAAATCTTTGACTTTGTCAATCATGCTTTGACAAAAATCAAGCAGATCGATCTCCAGTTTAATCAGTCGGTCGATATTCCGCATGTCTTTCAGCAGGCAGGGGATAATGTGGAGAAGATCGATATTGACGTAGCCAATGGACCGATCAGGGTGGTCTCCTGGGATCAGCAGGAAGTCCGAGTGGAGTGCCAGGCAAAAGTGTATCGTTCTGAAGACCGGGAGGATGCACGGAAATACTTTCTGGAAAACACTGTTTTTTCAGCGGAAAACGGCTTGCTCTGCTTTGCCACCCAATCCAAGTGGATGAGGGTTGAGGCAACCATTCATGTTCCGAAAAAACTCTATAAAAAGATCTCAGTCCGTATTTTCAACGGCGGTCTGACTTGTGAAGAACTGCAAACCAGCCAGTTCACCGTGAAAACCACCAACGGAAAAGTGGATCTGTTAAATTTGGACGGTGAAAGAATCGACATTGATACGGTGAATGGCCAAATCAAACTGTCCGGATCGAGAGCCGAGCAGCTGGAAGCTGAAACAGTGAACGGAACCATCGATGTATCAGGAGCATTCAGAAATGTGGAGCTTCAATCCTTTAACGGCAATATCAGCTGCACCCTGCCGGACACAGGCACACAACGGGTGGAAGCGAAGGCAGTGACCGGAAATATCAGCTTGTATTTGCCTTCAACGTCAACGCTGGACGGAGATATCCGCTCCAACCTGGGCAACTATAAACTGGATTTGGAAGACATCAATGTCCTTCACGAAAAGAAGGAGATCATCCAGAAGCAAGTCAAATTCAAGCGCACGGGAGCCGACGGAGAAATCACCTATGTACTGGCAGATACAAAAACTGGATCGGTTACGGTCGGCAAATCTGCACA
>DATBUB010000143.1:0-10348 GCA_036516555.1 Bacillaceae bacterium | reverse complement strand
CCTCCTGTGAAGGAATAAAAGCCTGGCGAATTTTCCTTCCTTCCTCCAAACGGATGGGGATATTCTGCAAATTTGGATCTGTTGAGCTTAGCCTTCCAGTCGAAGTCAAAGCCTGATTAAAGCGGGTGTGGACCTTATCTTTGTCTTTGTGGACAACCTTCAGCAATCCCTCAATATAGGTGGACTGTAATTTGCCAAGCTGCCGGTAATCCAATATGGCTCTGATAATTTCATGTTCGTCCTCCAGCTTCTCCAGAACGTCTGCAGATGTCGAATAGCCTGTCTTTGTTTTCTTTATCGCAGGAAGACCAAGCTTTTCAAACAATATGACACCCAGTTGTTTGGGAGAATTGATATTGAAGGCTTCCCCTGCAAGTTCATGGATCCTGGCTTCGATTTCATTAAGCCTCTCGGCTATTTCTGCCTTCATTTCTTGCAGTCTTCTTACATCGACCTTGACACCTGTATACTCCATTTCCGCCAGGATAAAGGACAATGGAAGCTCCAGTTCATAAAATAGATCCGCTTGCTCATTCCTCTCCAGTTCCTCATTGCATCTATTGTATAACTCCGCGATCCCCTTCGCTTTTCTGACAAGATGCTCGCCAAGGATATCCCCTTCAGCGACTCTCTTTTTTGCACCCTTGCCATATACAGCTTCATCTGTCTGTACCTCCGTATATCCGTGCCTCTTGGCAACCCCTGCAAAATCCTCCGTTGATTCAGAAGGATTCAGCAAATAGGATGCAAGCAGCAGGTCAAAGTCGATGCCCTTCAGGTCAATCCCCTGCCATTTAAGAGAGACGATGGATTTCTTCGCATCGTAAACCCATTTTTTGCTTGATTCATCTTCAGCCCACTCTTTGAATGCCGGTGACTGGAGTGCCATTTCATATGGGATAAAGACATTCCCTTTTTCGTTCGACAGGCCAAACCCGGCGATGGCTCCCGTATGGTAGTTATCCTCCAGCACTTCAACGTAAAGGGCATTTTCATCTGCAAACAGATCGGAGGAGATGGATTGCACTGTTTTGAACTCAATATCCCCCATCTCTTCTGCTGCTTCATCGGACACATTCTCTCCTTCCAGTTTGCCAAGAAGGGAGTTGAAGCCAAGCTCCTTGAAAACAGCCGACAGCTTTGAAACATCATAGCCGTCGAAGGAAAGCTCCTCAATCCCGATCTCTACAGGAGCTTCTGTTGTAATGGTGGCAAGTTCCTTGCTCATGATCGCCTGGTCTTTGAACTCCTCCAGTTTTTCCTTCAGTTTTTTCCCGCCAACCCGGTCGATGGACGATAAAAGCTTTTCGAGAGATCCAAATTCCTTGAGGAGCTTGATGGCGGTTTTTTCTCCCACTCCGGGCACGCCGGGGATATTATCCGACTGGTCTCCCATCAAGCCTTTCATATCAATGATCTGTTCTGGAGAAAGTCCATATTTTTCTCGAATGTGGGCCGGAGTGTATTCTTCAATATCCGTAATCCCTTTTCTGGTAATCCCAACGGTGACCATTTCCGAACTGAGCTGCGTCAAGTCCTTGTCTCCTGAAATCACCTTAACTTCATAGCCGTTCTTCTCGGCTTTGCCGGCAAGTGTGCCGATGATATCGTCTGCTTCATAATTCTCCAATTCATAGCGTTTGATTCCGTAAGCATCTAGAAGCTCCCTTAGGAAAGGAAACTGCTCCGACAGCTCAGGCGGGGTTTTTTGGCGGCCGCCTTTATATTCTTTAAAAGTGCTGTGGCGAAATGTAGTTTTTCCTGCGTCAAAAGCGACAAGAATATGGGACGGCTTCTCCTCTTCCAGCACTTTCATCAGCATGGTTGTAAAACCGTAAACGGCATTTGTATGTATTCCCTTGTCATTGTTCAAAAGAGGCAGAGCAAAGAATGCACGGTACGCAATGCTGTTGCCGTCAATGAGCATCAATTTCTTTTTCATCTAGTAAACCTCCCGATTGGAGCATTAGTACGTCGCATAAATTCTTATCCATATTGTAGCATGTGTGTTCGGGAAAGGGAAAACATTGGGGGCCGCATCCCGACAGCCAAAAAAAGCCGGACGCCCGTAAACCGGGCAAACGGCTCTTTACTGCGTATAGCCCATAAGAATCCGGGCATATGGTGAATCAGATGGAATGACAATAACTGTGTCATCTCCAATTGTTTTCTTATAGGTCTCCAATGTCCGGAATAAGTTATAAAATTCCCGGTCTTTAGAGAATGCTTCGTTATATATTTTCGCTGCTTCCCCTTCCCCTTCTGAACGGATGACTTCGGCATCAGCCTGTGCTTTGGATAGCATTTCCCTTACTTTACGGTCCGTTTCTGCGGTGATCCGATTTTTTTCTGCATCTCCTTTTGAAAGATACTCCTGGGCTTTAGATTCCCTTTCCGAAATCATACGGGTATAAACGGAGTTTTCGTTTTCTTCCGGCAAATCAGTCCTCTTCATCCTTACATCTGTCACGATGATTCCATAGCCATCCTGTGCGAGCAGCTTATTTACCATTTCTGTCACGCGATCATTCAAGCTCCCCCGTGATGATTTTTCATCATTGATGATGGCATCATAATCGAGCTGTCCCAGCTCCGTACGGACGACAGAGTAAATGAATTCTTCCATTCTGGATTCGGCGTTTGCCACTGTCCTGGCATTGGAAATCATCTTTTTCGGATCTGTTATTTTCCAAACGGCGTAATGATCGATGATCATCCTCTTTTTATCCCTCGTATTGATTTCCGCCTGAGATACATCGTACGTCATTTGATATTTCGGAAGTGTGGATACGCTTTGTATGAATGGGATTTTCATGGCAAGCCCCGGCTCGCTTTTGATGCTGACCACTTCCCCAAATTGCCGGATGACTTTATATTCCCCTTCTTTGACGATAAAGGCGCTTGAAAGGAGCAGGGCAAGCAATATCAGCAAGCCGATGAAAAAGAAACCTATTTTCATATATTTACGCCATTGCAGATCAATGGCTTTGCGTGCTTCCAGATTGATCACTTTTTTATCCATTACTGATTGGTCCCTCCCTCTTCAGCGTTTTCTTTCGGCTGTTCCTTCTCCAGAGGCCGGATCGGGAAGTACTTGAGAGTGTTTCCGTCATCATTCATAATATAAATTTCAGAGCCTGGCAGTACCTGTTCTAGCGTTTCAAGCACGAGGCGCTCCCTTGTCACTTCAGGATTGGATTTATATTGTTCATAAAGCTTGTTGAAAACGGCCACATCTCCTCTTGCCGCTTCCAGCCTGGCCGCTTTTTCCCCTTCCGCTTTTTCCATGATTGCGGCCTTTTCGCCTTCCGCTTCATTCAAGCGCTTGTTCTCATATTTCCTCGCTTCATTCATTTTCGTATTCATCGTTTCACGCGCATCTGTCACAGCGGTAAACGCACTCCGCACTTCTTTATTCGGAAGTTCCACATCTTTCAGCTTGACGGCCAGTATGGAAATGCCGATGTCATATTTTTGCATCAGCGCAGTAAGCAATTCCCTTACATTTCCTTCTATTTCCGCTTTTCCTGATGTCAGGGCATCATCGATCTTTGAGCTGCCGATAATGCTTCGAAGCGATGCCGATGTGGCATCATGCAGGATCTCCTCGGGATTTTTAGATTGAAACAAATATTTTTGGGGATCTGTAATTTTCCATTGCACCACAAGGTCGGCATAGACAATGTTTTCGTCCCCTGTGATCATTTTGGTTTCCTCAGGCAGCCTTTTGGGCTCATCTCCCTCTCCTTTAAATCCAAATTGCAGGCTCTGCGTTTCACGCGCCAATTTTTCAACACGCTGTATCGGCCAAGGCAGTTTGAAGTGGAGACCCGGATCTGTGATGGTATCCTCTGCCTTGCCGAACGTCATGATCACTGCCTGATCCGATTCATCCACCGTATACCATGAAGTAACTAAAATGATGGCTAGAAGAACGACGGCAATCACCATGCCAGTAATTGTAATGATTCTCTTAAGACTCATCTGCCCACTATCCTTTCAAATGTAATTCCATTGCATATACATACGAACCATCCAGCTAAAAGTTTCATTGGGGGGACAGCTTCATTGGGGACAGGCACGTTTGAACCTGTCCCCATAACCAAAGTTTCATAACCAAAATAAAAGCACAGCCTGGTCGGCTGTGCCCAAATTACGGTCAAAAATTATCGAGTGCCCTTCCTGTCATGGGTTCCAGCCTATGAGGAGGACAGACGAGGAGCTCTCCGCTGATTGCTGTCTCTTCTTCATCATCCGTGGCCTGGACCCTGACGGTTATCGTATGGTTCTGCACATTAACATCCGTAACTTCAAATAAAAATTGGATGGTTGCATAGTGATAGACCGGTTTCAAAAATTCCATTTCCTGTTTGAGGATATGGGAACCAGGTCCCGGCAAATATTTAGAAATCGCAGATGTGATGATCCCCATCAGCATAATGGCAGGGACAATCGGTTTCTGATATGGAGTTTGTGATGCGTAATCATGTTGGATATAAAGAGGATTGGCATCGTTCGTCAAACCGAGAAACAATAATAGGTCTTTGTCTTCAATTTTCTCGGTAAGAGTCAGCTTTTCACCTTTAGAAATTTCATCCAGCATCCTGCCAAGCTTGCGTTTTTTCCCCAATAACAATAACCGCACCCCCATAAAAATAAGCGCTTTCATTTTTCATGTTTTTATCATAACATGTATGGGCTGATGGCACAATTATGCAAATCTTCGTCTGCCATATCCATTTTGGCAGACAGATTCCCAAATAAAAAACGTGTCCCTTATTTTTCGGGACACGCAGTTAACAATCCAAGGCGATCAGGCGAGCACCTTCATGACTTCACGGACGGAATCTGCTGATTTGGCCAACGCTGCTTTTTCTTCCTCTGTCAGTTCAAGTTCAATGATTTTTTCAATGCCGCCCTTTCCAAGAATGGTCGGAACGCCAAGATATATGCCATCAAACCCATATTCTCCTTCCAGATAAGCAATGGAAGGGAGCACTCGGCGCTGGTCTTTTACAATCGCTTCAACCATTTCGACAAGGGAAGCAGCGGGAGCATAATAAGCACTGCCATTGCCAAGAAGGTTGACGATTTCACCGCCGCCTTTTCTTGTGCGCTCAACGATCGCTTCCAAACGGTCTTTTGGAATGAGGTTTTCCAGAGGAATGCCGCCAGCGTAAGAATAACGGACAAGAGGTACCATGTCATCGCCATGGCCGCCCAAGACGAATCCTGTAACATCTTTAACGGATAGATTCAGTTCCTGTGCCACAAAAGTGCGGAAACGGGCAGTGTCAAGAACACCGGATTGGCCAATTACCCTGTTTTTCGGGAAGCCGGACTCTTTAAAAACAGTGTATGTCATGGCATCTACTGGATTGGTCAAAACGATGATGTAGCAATCAGGTGAATGCTTCACAATTTCCTGAGTTACGCTTTTCATGACTTTTTGGTTTGTTTGCACCAAGTCATCACGGCTCATGCCGGGCTTGCGGGCAATACCTGCTGTAATGACGACCACATCGGAATCTTTTGTGTCTTCATAGTTGGATGTACCGGTGATGTTTGCATCAAAGCCTTGTACGGGAGAAGCCTCCAGCATATCCAGGGCTTTTCCTTTAGTAGGGTTTTCCATTTGTGGAATGTCAACCAAGACAATATCCCCGAGCTCTTTTTGAGCAAGCAAAAAGGCTGTAGTAGCTCCTGTAAAACCGCCGCCGATTACTGAGATTTTTTTCCGTCTCATTGTCATGGAAATGTCCCTTCCTTCTTCAAATTTAACCAATTTCTGGGGTGCAGCCACTGTTGCAGCCCCGGATGTTTCATTCGATACTGGAAAGCGAGCGAAAACGCCATCCGGCAGTTTGCGCTCGCTGAGTGGCTGTTACAGCCATTTTTCTGCTTATTCCATGTTTTCAATAAGAGCTGTCGCAAACTCAGAGGTTTTGACCTCGGTTGCGCCGTCCATTAAACGTGCAAAGTCGTATGTAACCACTTTGGATTCAATGGTCTTTTCTACGGATTTTACAATCAGTTGAGCCGCTTCCGTCCAGCCCAGGTGCTCAAGCATCAATACGCCTGACAGGAGAACCGAAGACGGGTTTACCTTATCAAGGCCGGCATATTTCGGAGCGGTACCATGAGTTGCTTCGAAAATGGCATGACCGGTCTCATAGTTGATGTTTGCACCAGGAGCGATGCCGATACCGCCAACCTGTGCAGCCAGCGCATCAGAAATATAATCCCCATTCAGGTTCATGGTGGCAACAACGTCGAATTCTTTCGGGCGAGTCAGGATCTGCTGAAGGAAAATATCTGCAATGGCATCCTTGACGATGATTTTTCCTGCTGCTTCAGCTTCTGACTGGGCCTTGTTGGCCGCCTCTGCACCCTGTTCTTCCTTAATTCTGTCGTATTGATCCCAAGTGAATACTTTATCGCCAAACTCCTGCTCGGCAAGCTCGTATCCCCAATTTTTGAAAGCACCTTCCGTAAATTTCATGATGTTTCCTTTGTGTACAAGCGTGACGGATTTGCGTCCTTCCTTGATCGCATAATTGATGGCTGCGCGGACAAGGCGCTTCGTACCTTCGGAGGAAACAGGCTTGATGCCGATACCGGAAGTTTCCGGGAAGCGGATTTTGTTTACACCCATTTCATCTTGAAGGAAAGAAATCAATTTCTTGACTTCGTCTGAACCGGATTTATATTCAATTCCCGCATAAATATCTTCTGTATTTTCACGGAAAATAACCATGTCCGTATCTTCAGGACGTTTCACCGGCGAAGGCACTCCTTGGAAATAACGAACCGGACGCAAGCATACAAACAAGTCCAGCTCCTGGCGAAGAGCTACGTTCAATGAACGGATTCCGCCGCCGATTGGGGTTGTCAGAGGCCCTTTGATGGCAATGAGATATTCACGAATCGTTTCAAGAGTCTCTTCAGGGAGCCAC
The DNA here is from genome assembly GCA_036516555.1 of Bacillaceae bacterium. GTDB lineage: Bacteria > Bacillota > Bacilli > Bacillales > Bacillaceae_C > DATBUB01. The sequence continues at coordinate 3,392 of DATBUB010000143.1, read as the reverse complement.
TCGCCGGTTTTATTGAAGGCTTTTTCACCTGCATATACTTCTTTCCATTCGATTTGGCGTTTTCCGGCATAAGCTTTTTCTACTGCTGCATCCAGCACCCTTTGTGCCGCTGCCCAAATATCTGGACCTGTACCGTCTCCTTCAATAAAAGGAATGATTGGATTGTCCGGAGTATTCAGAACACCGTTTGTTACAGTAATTTTTTGACCTTGAGACATGTCTTTCCCTCCCAGTTTGAGTATCCTAATGTATCATATCAGAAATTCCTGCCTCGTTCCATTTTCCCTTTATCAGCGCTCGGAAACGGGAACGTATTTCCTCATTCCAGGGCCGATATACTCTGCACGAGGACGGATCAGGCGGTTGTTGTCATATTGTTCAAGAATGTGGGCAAGCCAGCCGGAAACACGGGACACGGCAAAAATCGGCGTGAACAGATCGTGGTCGATTCCCAGGCTGTGATAGACTGACGCAGAATAGAAATCAACATTCGGCGGCAGATCTTTCACTGCTGTAAAGGCTTTTTCCACATTGACGGAAATATTGTACCATTCCGGTTCTCCCGTAATCTCTGTAAGCTTTTTGGACATTTCCCTCAAATGCTTGGCGCGGGGATCCCCTTTGCGGTATACACGATGGCCAAAGCCCATGATTTTTTCTTTGTTGTCCAATTTTTGCTGTACATAATCTGCAGCTTTGTCGGCAGTCCCAATTTCAGTCAGCATTTTCATTACCGCTTCGTTTGCTCCTCCGTGCAATGGCCCTTTCAATGCGCCAATGGCTGCAGTTACACCGGAATAGACATCCGAAAGCGTTGCAACACATACGCGTGCAGTAAAAGTGGAAGCATTCAATTCATGGTCTGCATGAAGCACAAGTGCCTTGTTGAAGGCCTCTATTTCGATTTTCTCAGGTTCTTTCCCTTTCAGCATGTAAAGGAAGTTTTCTGCAAAACCGAGGTCCTTGCGGGGGGCAACGGGCTCAAGCCCTTTTCTGATGCGGGAAAAGGCAGCTACGATGGCTGGCATCTTCGCTTGGAGCCGGACAGCCTTGCGGTAATTTGCTTCCTTATCCATAACGTCGGCTTCGTCATCATACAAACCTAGTTCGGAAACAGCTGTGCGAAGGACTGCCATTGGATGGACTTTATCATGCGGGAACGACTTTAGGCTTTCGATGATTTCTTGCGGCAATTCCATGTTATCGGCAAGCTGCTGTTTCAATTCCTCCAGCTGCTCCTTATTTGGAAGTTCAAGGTGCCATAACAGATAAATGATTTCTTCGAAACTAGCATTCTCAGTCAAATCATCAATGTTATAGCCCACATATGTAAGGGTGTCATCGATGATTGAACTGATGGAAGACGTAGTTGCAACGATTCCTTCCAGTCCGCGTGTTGCTGTCATAAAAACCTCTCCTTTGACTATCTTTTTTCAAATCCGAGCGGATGCTCAGCGAATTGACATAAATACGTGGAGCCATTCATATTCTATTATATCGCAATATCAAAACTTGTCTATTTTCCAACACTTCGATAAATGCTCCACTGCTCATTATATCGAAAATTGGTTATTTTGGGAATGGAAACGTTTTAAAAAAAGCGATTGCCAGATTTTTCAGCCGGTTCCCGCGGATTTCAATATTTCGTAAAGCTTCATTGCCATATACGCGATTCCGGCCCCGATCAGCGGACCCACAGCCACCCCTCTAAATAGGGCTACTGCTGCCACTGTTCCCAAAACCAGGGCAGTCGTAATATGAGGATCTTCCGCCAGAAGGGTGATCCCGTACTTGGCGATGATGGCCACTGCCATGCCGGCACCGAGCGCAATCCATGCATACGGGGATTTGATTGCTGCTCCGAGCTGCCTGAACCCAATGTGACCGCTTGCAATGGGTGCCAGTACCGCAATCGTGATGACGGTAACCCCCCAGTTGATGCCCTTTGTCTGAAGGACGGCAAATGCTTTTTCATCTGCACCGGCCATTTTGATGACTATAAGGATGGCTGCTGCAATGATGAGAGATTGGTTCTTGGCCAAAAAGCCAATGCCTAAAAGAACCAATAAGAATAATAATGCCTGATTAAACATCGGACGACCCCTCCAAAATTTTTCAATTGGAACTCCCCCCATGGTATCATAGTGTCATACAAGTAAGCTTCCATAACAGCCTTGCCTATACATAAAAAAAGAACAGTTAGGTGGGATGAAGATTTGAATCGCTTATACGCTGAACGCACTTTCCGGTTTTTACTCGTGGTCGGGATCACCCTTGGATCGCTCATCCTTTTCTATTATATTTCCAAGGTTACCTACCCTTTTTTAATTGCCCTTGTCATAGCTCTTTGCATTAACCCGGCTGTTGATTTCCTTGAGAAGAAGTGGAAATTCCCAAGAATGATTGCCGTACTGGCGACCCTTGTCCTTGTCATCGGAAGCTTTGCCGGCATCATTACCCTGCTCATTGCCGAAATTGTAGCTGGAACAGCTTATTTATCCACTGTGGTACCCGAGCATTTAAGCACAATCGTTAAATTTGTCGAAAGGCTGTTTGCAGGGCAGGTCATTCCCTTTTATAACAAAATCGCCAGCATGGTCAAAAGTCTGGATGCGGGCCAGCAGGATACCATTATGCGAAGCATCACCGATACTGGAAACAGGATTACGGAAAGCGCAACTGCCTTCCTCCAGAACTTTTTCCTGAAGCTCCCCGCACTGGTTTCCTGGATTCCCAATGCTGCGACTGTTCTTATCTTTTCCCTTCTTGCAACATTTTTTATCAGCAAAGATTGGAATAAGCTAGTGGCCAAGTCAGCTGGATTCATCCCGGAAAAAGCAAAAAACAGCAGCGAAAAGGTGCTGGCAGATTTAAAAAGAGCCCTTTTTGGATTTGCAAAAGCGCAGTTTACCCTGATTTCCATTACGCTTGTCATTGTTTTGGTCGGGCTCCTGATTCTTCGTGTCAATTATGCCATCACAATAGCGCTCATTGCAGGGATTGTCGATTTGCTCCCTTATCTTGGTACCGGGACCATCTTCATTCCATGGATCATCTATGAAATTGTTACAGGAAACTATGGGCTGGCATTGGGACTTGGAATTTTATACACGGTAGTGATCGTCCAGCGCCAGGTGATGGAACCGAAAATCCTGTCCTCAAATATAGGGCTTAATCCGCTGGCCACACTGATTGCGTTGTTTGTAGGATTTAAACTCATCGGCTTTTTGGGCCTGATTGTCGGGCCGGTCACGCTTGTCCTGGTCACAACTCTACACCGAGCCAATGTCTTTCGTGACATCTGGAATTTCATCAAGGGAACCCCCACCATCATAAAATAAAAAAAGAGCCGATCGGCTCTTTTTTTATTTTATGATGGTGGGGGTTCCCTT
>DATBUB010000142.1:0-7963 GCA_036516555.1 Bacillaceae bacterium | reverse complement strand
GAGAAAAAAGAAGATATCCTGGCAAGTTTTGATAAGTTTAAATCTTACTTAAGTGACAAGGTTTCAAAAGGTGAAAGCATGGGGCTAAGCGAAGAGCAGCTTGCAAAAGCGGCTGAGAAAGTGGCCAACTACCTCGCAGAGCATGAAGAGCCGCGAAACCGTGAAGAAAACCTTCTGAAGGAAATGTGGAAAGCAGCAGACGATAAACAGCAGCACCAGCTGGCCCACGTTCTTCTCAACATGGTCAAGTAAAAAAATGGAGTACACCGAGCCATTCCTTATTAAGGAATGGCTCGTTTATTTTTTGACATAAAAGGAATAGTAATAACAGAACTTTCCACAATCAAAGGAGTTGGATATATTGAATATGCAAGAAGCAAAGGATACCGCTCTCAAAATTATCAATGAAAGCCGCGTGGGAACGATGGCCACGATGGAAAACAACAAGCCTCATACCCGCTATATGACCTTTTTCAACGACGGATTTACGCTTTATACACCAACAAGCAGGAAAACCCAAAAGGTCGATGAAGTCGATGCCAATCCTTATACTCACATTCTTCTCGGCTATGAAGGGGAAGGGTATGGGGATGAATACGTCGCCATTGAAGGTGTCGTGACCAAAGCAGATGATGAGTCCCTTAAAGAAAGAATGTGGCATGAACAAATGTCCATGTATTTTGATGGACCGGATGACCCTGATTTGTTGCTCCTCAAGGTGGAACCGACCGAAATACTGGTGATGAACAAAAAAGGGCAGGAGCCTGCACAGGTGGAGCTTAATTCGGGGAGCTGACATTTGCAATGAAATGGCATGATGTCTTTAAGTACCTCTTTTACATCCTTGCCGCTGCCATGGCTGTACAGCTGCTGTTCATCAAGGGCATGGCCACATCCCTCGCCGGATTGGCCCTGCTTCTCATCATCGGTGCCGTGTACATCATTTCAGGGATTTCCCGGAATGAATTCAGTTCCTTTATCACCGCATTGCTGGTGGCATCGGGAATCGTCATTTGGTTTATTGCTTCCGGAATAACATAACGTGCTTCCACGAAAAATGGAGGCGCGTTTTTTCTTTTCAATCAAGTATAATGGGATAAATATCTTTTTTTGCCAAAAAGGAAAACCAGGGGACAGTATGTTTCGTCTATCAGTTAACAAGGCAAGGAGGTACGGGACTTGGGGGAGTTAGCAGCCAAAGCGCTCCAGACAGAGAATATTGAAGCGCTTTTTGACCAGATCATGAATGACTACGGGCAGGACATTCTGCAGCTTACGTATTCGTATGTAAGAAACACTGCTGTTGCAGAAGATTTGACACAAGAGATCTTCGTGAAATGCTATAAAGCATTGCCGGATTTCGAGCAGAGGGCAAGTGTAAGAACCTGGCTTTGGAGAATCGCCATCAATCATTGCAAAGACCATTTACGGAGCTGGCATGTGCGAAATGTGATGCTTACATATGAAAAGGAGGCGGAACCCGCTTCCTCGACGGATATAGTGGAACATGAAATCATCAGGGATAATGAGGACCAAGAGCTGAAAAAAGCGGTATTGGAACTCCCCCTTAAATTTCGGGAACCCATTTATCTGCACTACTTTGAAGAGCTTTCGCTGAAGGAAATCGAAAAGGTCACCGGTGTGAAAGTGAACACCATCAAGACACGGATGAGACGGGCCTTGGCACTGCTAAAAGAGAGACTGGGAGGGTGAACTGAATGGAAAACAGATTAAGGAACATGAAAAATAAAAGACTCTCCAATTCGCTCGAGTTTACAGAACACCACCGGGCAAACATTTATAGGCAAATTGACAGGGAACGAGAAAAGGACGAAGATGTGCTTCTTGCCGTCCTGCAGCTTTTATCTGAGGAAAAGACAGGATTTGTCCTGCTCAAGCAGCTGTTGAGGCGCGGAATTCAAAAGTTCGAGGACAAAGAGGGATCCCTCTATCTCCTGCTGCACGAATTGGAGAAAAAGGAATTGATTCAATCTGTATGGGGCGATGACAGCCAGAAGTATTACAAGCTGAATCAAAAGGGACATAAATTCTTGAAAAAGACCGAGGCGAAAGATTCCAAAGCCTCTTCTCTTCTACAAGAACTGATGCGGGGAGAGCTGCTGTATGAATGAAAAAATCATTTTTTTGCAGCTGGTCAAAGATCAAATTAAATCAATGGAAGCTAAGAAGGCGGTGGAACTGGAACTGGCAGGCCATATTGAGGAAACCGCCAAGTTTTTGATCAGCGGGGGCCTAACACGGGAAGAAGCCGAGGCAAAAGCGGTCAGGCAAATGGGGGATCCGGTGAAGATCGGTGCGCGAATGGGACAGCTTCACAGGCCAAAGGTGGACTGGAACCTTCTTTGGCTCTTCATCATCCTGCACCTGATAGGGTTTATTCCCATCCTTGTTACAGGATGGGATTATCAGCCTTCCCTTATTGATAAGGCCGGGGATGTCCTGCTTGGCTTTCTTATCGTGCTGGTCCTGATGATGTTTGATTATCGCAAGCTGAAGGAAAAACCTTGGTTGCTGATGGGAACTGCAGCGGTGGCACTGATTGTGTTTTACCACTTTGGCCTCCTCAGTATCGTGGTGTACAATTCCCCTTTGTTATGGATCGGGCCGTTCCGTTCTGAATCCATCATTGTCATGCCGCTCCTCTTTGCAGGCTGGGCAGGAATCCTTCACCGATACGCGCATCGGCCGGTGCTGCTGATCTGTACCTTTTTCCTGTCGCTGGCGGTTTTTATGCCCGTCAGCAGAATGTCAAACGTCATCATCTACGTCGCCATGGTCTTCTTGATGTACTTGTGGACCATCAGAAAGAAACGAAAGCAGGTGCTTGGTTCTGTTGCAGCTTTGTCAGTAATGCTCACAGGATATGGAATGATTTTCTGGAAATTCGCGACCCCAGGCATGAAGGAAAGAATCATGGGATTCCTGAATCCGGAAGCCTATAAATTTTCCTCAGGCTATATGCCTCTCCAGATAAAGAAGTACCTGTCGAATTCGGGCTGGCTCGGGCCAACACATATGAGGGAAAAACTTGTCCTTCCGGAATCCTATACGGATATGGCCTTTGTGACCGTGACATATACATTTGGCTGGCTCTTTGCCATTGGATTGGCCTTGTTTCTATTGGCCGTCACCATCCGGATGGGATGGATTTCACGGAAAACCCCTGACCCATTCGGCCAGTTGATCGTGGTGGGGGCTGTTGCGCTCTATACAGTTCCGCTGGTCTATAATATCGGCATGGTCCTTGGATTGCTTCCTCTCGCTGGAGTGTCACTGCCCTTCATCAGCTACGGAACCGTACCAGTGATATTGAACTCCATCCTGATAGGGCTTGTCATGAGTGTATACCGGAGAAAGGACCTTGTGGGAATGCCCGCAGAAAAATAGATGGGAGAGAGAAAATGAATATCACGTTTCCTTTGGTTCCGCTCGGGGCCGTTTTATTGCTCATTTATTTTGTATCAGACACGAAAAGAAACGGGCTGGGACATCTTTGGCATCGGCTGATCTTTTACTCCTTTCTTGTGTATATCCTCAGTGTCGTTCACCTTACTATCGGGGGGATCACATTCCCTCTTATACAAGATTCAAACAGAATTGCCGTACAGCCGATTCCCTTCTTTTTTGTTTGGGATTGGGTACGCCTGTATGGACTGAACGGTGCGGACTTTTTCTTCTGGAATTCTGTCAAACTATATGCCCTTAATGTGCTGTTGCTCTTGCCGCTGGGTGTTTATCTCTCTGTAAAGTTCCAGATACGTTCAGCGAAAAAGGCCATACTGATCCTTTTCCTCTCAAGCCTGATGATTGAGACACTGCAGCTGGTGCTGACCTGGATCGGACTCATTCGCCCGCGCAGCTTTGATGCCGATGACCTGCTGTTAAATACACTTGGCGGTGTAATCGGTTTTTGGATATGGGAAGGTTTAAGAAAATTATCAGGAGTGATCAGAAAAGTTCCAGTTGCAATGAAATAATGGAAAAGGAATCGTGGATCTTGAAACCAGATCCACGATTCCTTTTGGCTTTGATGCCGAATGGCTGATGCTCCTCCCGCGTCCTCAAGGGACTGCCTCCTTTTTCTTATTGTTCAAATCCAATAGCCCAAGTATTTCATCCTTTTTCACAGCCAGGCTGGCATCCCCGCGTGACCTGGGCTTCTGTTCATTGATTTGGATTTCCTCATAGAGCTCTCCCGGCTGGCCGCGCAGGATAAAAATACGGTCACATAAGTAAAGCGCTTCATCAATATCATGTGTAACAAGAACCATTGTGGTCCTGCGCCTCTCCCAAATATCAAGCAGCACATCCTGGAGCTGCATCTTGGTGAAGGCATCCAGGGCACTGAATGGTTCATCCAGCAGCAGTACTTCCGGCTCGGTGATGAGCGACCTGGCTATTGCCGTACGCTGGGCCATTCCGCCCGAAAGATCTTTTGGGTAATATCCCTCATACCCATTAAGCCCCACAAGTTTCAGCAGTTCTTTGGCCAGATGTTTCTGATTGCTGTGTTTGGAACCGAAACACACATTATCCATCACTGACAGCCATGGCATGAGCCTGGGCTCCTGAAACATCATCCCGATATTTCGGGTGGATTCGGATGAGAACTGGCCCTGATAGTGGGGGTCAAGACCTGAAAGGACGCGCAGCAAAGTGCTTTTTCCGCAGCCGCTTGTTCCAAGGATGCCGATGATTTCCGCCTGCCGAATATTGAAACTGATATTCCGAAAGCCTGCTTTTCCTTCATTAAATGTACGGGACATATGTTGTACGGCGAGCATCTTCTTCCCCTCCTTCACTTTTGATTGGACAGGCTATCCTGCCAGGACAGTGATTTCTTCTCCAGTTTCTTGAGCAGCGAATCCGTAGACTTTCCAATGATGGCAAACAAAATGATGCTTGCAATGACAAGTTCAGGGGAGTATGTGTTTTGGCCGACAACGAGTAAATAGCCCAATCCTTTGCTCGCCCCCATGATTTCTGCTGCAACAACAAACATCCATCCCAGCCCCAGTCCGCTGCGTATGCCTACCAGGAAAGATGGCAATGAAGCAGGCAAGATGATTTTTCTTAAGGTATCCCTGGAAGAGAAGCCATAGATTTTCCCCACCTCAATCAGCTTTCTGTCCACACCCTGAATTCCGGATACGATGTTCAAATAAACAGGGAAAAAGACTCCAACTGCAATTAATGTTACTTTCGATGATTCGCCTATACCCATCCACAGGATGAATAGCGGTACCCACGCAAGGGATGGAATGGATCGAAACCCCTGTATGAGCGGGTCAATCAGCTTATCAAAAAATGAAAAATAACCGACTGCCGATCCAAGGAGAACCGCAGTGAGAGTGCCCAATAAAAATCCTGCAAACACCCTTAGGAAGGTGGTGCCAATATGTCCCCATAATGCCCCTTCTGCAGCCATTCTGGATATCTCCTGAAAAATCCTTGATGGGGCAGGCAGGAGATGAGGCTCTATGAGGCCCGCCCTTGCCGCACCTTCCCATATAACAAGGAGAAGGAAGGGAATGATGCTACCAATCATCCACCTTTCATGTTTTTTGGCACTCCATCTTTTTGATTCCTTCGTCTCCAGTACAGTTGCCTTGATTGTTTCGCTTCTTCCGCTCATGTTCTACTCCACCTCAATCTATTTTTTGATGTAGTTCGCGTTGATCAGGTCATTGACTGTTTTTTCTACATCAGTTTTGCCATCAATGATTCCTTCCTGCTTCAGCAGGGTCCCTGCAGCCTGGATGGCTTTTTTCTGTTCAGCTCCTGGAACAGCTGTGGAGAAATCATTGCGGCCAATTTGAATTTTCGCCACTTCAAGGTCGATTTGGGCTTCCTTGGCCAGAATTTCAGCCGTTTCCTCAGGGTGTTCGATTGCCCATTGGCGTGCCTTCTCGTACGCTTCGATTACCTTTGTGACATATGCAGGGTATTTTTTTGCAAAGTCTTCACGGACGTTAAGAGTTCCATATGTGTTGAAATCCGGATTCCTGTAAAATAGGTTTCCTCCTGAATCTTTTTCGACGCGGGCCATATGCGGGTCCAGCCCCGCCCAGGCATCCACCTTTCCGGACAACAATGCAGAAGCGCCGTCTCCGTGCTGTAAATTGACGATCTCAACGTCCGAGGCATTCACCCCATGTTCCTCCAGGGCACGAAGCAAAAAGATATAGGGATCCGTTCCCAGTGTTGCAGCCACTTTTTTTCCTTTCAAATCCTTCACAGACTGGATGCTTCGGTCACTGGCTGCGAGTGCCGTCCATTCCGGTTTGGAGAATATATATACGGTTTCGATGGGGGAGCCCTTTGCTTTGGCCATCAAAGCCGCCCCGCCCGCAGCAGACCCGAAATCAACGCTTTTGGAATTTAGAAACTCAAGTGCTTTATTGCTTCCCTGGCTCAGAACAAACTCGACTACTATTCCTTCTTTTTCAAAAAGCTCTTCCGCAAATCCTTTTTCCTTTAACACCAGGCTTGTTGGGGAATAATGCGCATAATCAAGAACAATTTTCTTCGGCTTTCCTTGTTCACCGCTCGCATTGCCTGAGCATCCAGCAAGTGCCAGCAGTGTCAGTGCCAATATGATTGGTTTGAATCCCCGCTTTTTCATAAGGTATCTCCTCCGAGAAGTTTATAATTTACATAGGCTTACTTGGTTTAATAGTTGCATCTATGCTCTTAAAGGGCATGCTGCTTCGTCACTTAAAATATGAAGGGGTAATCATGTCATCCACCGTTTTCTCCACATCCAGCTTCGAATCCACAATCCCCTCTTTTTGAAGTACCTCCCCCGCCGCCTTTATGGCCGCCTTTTGCTCCTCGCCTATTTGGGGGTTGGAAAAGTCATTCCGCTCCATTTGAATTCTCGCAACTTCCGGATGGATTTGAGCTTCCTTGGCCAGCAGCTCGGTTGTTTCTTCGGGATGTTCAAGGACCCATTGGCGCGCTTTTTCATATGCTTCAAGGATTTTTTTCACATATTCAGGATGTTTTTCAGCGAATTCTTTCCGTACATTCAACGTGCCATATGTATTGAAGTCCGGATTTCGGTAAATCAGCTTCGCCCCCGAGTCTTTTTCCAATCGTGCCATATGGGGATCAAGCCCCGCCCAGGCATCCACTTCACCGGAGAGCAGTGCTGTTGCCCCGTCTCCAGGCTGAAGATTGATCACTTCGACATCTTTGGCGGTCAAGCCATGCTCAGCAAGTGCCCTTAAGAGGAACGTGTGCATGTCGGTCCCAAGAGTGGCCGCCACTTTCTTGCCCTTTAAATCTTCAACTGTTTGAATCTTGGGATCGGTTGAAACAAGCGCGATCCACTCGGGTTTTGAGAAAACATATATGGATTCGATGGGTGACCCCTTTGCTTTGGCAATAAACGCAGCCCCTCCGGCTGCCGATCCAAAATCGGCACTTTTTGAATTCAGGTATTCAATCGCCTTGTTCCCGCCTTGGGATAGGACATACTCGATTTTGACCCCTTCTTCTTTAAAAGCCTCCTCCGCCCATCCTTTTTCCTTCAGTACAAGGCTTACAGGCGAGTAATAGGCGTAATCCAACGTTATTTTTTTCGGCTTATCACTTGCGCTTGCCGAACATCCTGTGATGATGATGGCGGTCATGAACAAAAAAATTGATTTCAGTATTCGATTTTTCATGGTGTGTGCCTCCTTTTTCCGTGGAAAGATATTGTTTTTTACAGTTGAAGTCACCTTCCGGCAAACAACGAAAAGCCCCCTTCCTAAGAAGAGGGCGCTGCATACGTTTCCTCCTCTTATCTTCCAGATTCCAAATCTGTAGGATTTAGCACCTTGCATGAACATCATGCAGGTTGCCGGGCTTCATCGGGCCTATTCCCTCCGCCGCTCTCGATAAGAGCTATCGTATTTAGTTGTTTAAAGCATAATCGCGTTGCTGTTGTAAAGGA
>DATBUB010000141.1:0-6256 GCA_036516555.1 Bacillaceae bacterium | reverse complement strand
CGGATAGGCCGTCTTTATATCAAAGACGGCTTCACGGACAGGATCCTCCGGTCGTGTGATCATATCAAAAGAAAACTCTTCCCCTGATTGAAACTCCCTGATCCCGAGCCCCTCTCCAATTTCCCATCCTTTTCCGGTATAGATATCCTTATTTTCGATTTTCCAATATTGCCTTGCCGGCGTTTTGACCGTAAATACAACACGACTATCCCCCAGAAACGGCCCTCCAAGCTTCGAGTCATCTTCCCCGTAACCGATGGTTGCGTATCCTCCCTGTCTGATATAATCAGCTTTTGATTGCAGAAAAGGGACAGGGTCCGGCCATACGGGCCCTGCCTTCGGTGACGCAAAGCCGATGAACAGGCTTGCGGCGATCATGATAGCGAGGGGAACGCTCCATTTCCGCAGCAGCCGGTTGCTGCCGCCAATCTGCTCCCTTTCAAGCATCCTCCTGAAGAAAAGGAGTCCCAAGAGGGCAAATCCGATAGCCACCACGCGGATAATGGCTTTTTGCCCGCTGTATTCTGTAAAGGTATCAAGTACAGTGACATAAATGACCGTCATCATATAAAAAATGAATATCCGATTCCGGACAACGAGCCAGTATCGAAGCAAGTAGGTCATAAGCCATAGCAGGACAAAAAACAGCAGGCTTCGGAACAGGTCGGAAAGCTCATACCATTGTGCCGTCAACACCAGTCCCATGTTCTCTTTCAATTCGGATCCAAAGTCACGAACCCAAGAAACTGTCACCTGCTTGTTTTTATAAAAAAGTTCGTGAAGGGCAAAAAGGATATATCCCGCCTTCACCATCATGCCAATCCACCAAGGAATTCGAATAAAGCTTATCAGGAGGGACATGGCGATGAAGATGACAAAGTATTGGACACCCCCGGTATCCGTCAGCTTCTCAAGGGGCCGAAGCCACTCCCAAAGCAAGAAGAAGCCGAACGCATAAAGAAGCAATGTGAAAAAATTCCGATCGTTGCTCATGCGCGCTTCACCTCCGAAAAAGCGATCCTGAAATCAGGCTCATACAGCGTTTTGACCACCATTCCCCTTTGGGATGCAGCTGCTTTAATCGCGAGCTCCTCGGCAGAAGATGGCTCACCCGCCTGTTTAACCAAATACACAATCAGGTTGCCTTTTTTCCTCAGGTACAGTCCGGCACTCTGAATGAACGGCTGGGTCAGCCTGGATGTCACTACGATTAAGGATGCGGGCTGATGATGAAAAACAGCCTCTCCTTCCAATATATCTTCAAGCGGAACCTCGCTGTCCGATTTTACCTTGGCCAAATGGTGGAACAGCTCCTGCTGTTGATGTTCCCCTCCCCGTATCGGGTAATAGGACCGTTCTTCTCCAGACGAAAAAAAACCGGTCTGTCCGCCATGCCTCAGAATGGCGCGGACGGCAGACGCTGCAAATTTGACCATCAGTTCAAAATGGGCAGATGGCGTCCGGTCCAATACAATCATGATGTCATTGGTCTGCCTGATTTCAAACTCCTTGGACTTCATGTCATTGGTCCTTGCTGTTGCCTTCCAGTCGATCCAGGCAAAGCGGTCTCCCGGCTGGTATTCCCGGACACCCGCAACGAGCGAGGTGTCTTTTTGGAACTGCAGTGCAGAAGCGGTTCCGCCCTGTTCGAACCGGCTCTCCAATGGCCGGTATACAATTTCTTCATATTCCGGGTAGACCAAAATGATCTGGCGGCAGTCATACCATCTTTCTTTTTCCGTCAGGCCGAGTGCATCTCCTGTCTTCAGGCGGATCGCCTCAAAAATGTGTTCGCCCCTCGGCATTTTTTCAATACGGTACGTATATTGCATCGTTCGCCTGAATCCCGGAAACAAGACCTGCTTGCTCCCCCTTTTATTCAGGCTGTTCGGCACCAAATCTTCAACCACCAGGAAAAAGAGGGGAAATGCAAATTTTCTCGTTACAGTCACCCTGATTTGAAGCGCGTCCCCACTGTTTATTTCATTGCGGTCCAGCGAGCGTGAAACGGTAAATTGGTCCATGGGAAATAGAAGGAGCAAAAAAGAATAAAACCCGAACGGCAGGAAGCTGAAAAACAAAAACCAGCTGACAAAACCGCCTTGAAACATGGCGTAGGAGAAAGCCAGGCCAAGCAACAGAACAAGGAAGCAAAAAGACACAGCCGGTTTGGCCTTAGCAGCCGGGCGGGAAAATGAAAATCGGTTTTTCATCCTACTTCACGGCCCTTTTGACCGGGACATGGACCTTCGAGACGATCCCCCTGACGATTTCCTCCGCTGCTGCACCCTGGTACTTCGCCTCCGATTTCAAAATAATCCTGTGTGAAAAGACAAATGGGGCAAGGTACTGGACGTCATCAGGAATGACATAGTCCCTTCCAGACATAAATGCAAGAGCCTGAGATGATTTCATCAAAGCAATAGACGCACGCGGGCTCGCACCAAGGTAAATGCTGGCATGCTTCCTTGTCTGATTTGCCAGGTCCACAATATATTGTTTGATGGTTTCTTCAACAAAAATTTCTTTCACCTGCTGCTGGAGTTCTCTTAATTCTTCCAGGGTGATCACGGGATGAAGCTCGTCAATGGGTGTAAACCTTTGCGCTCTTGTCAGCACTTCCACCTCATCCTTCGGGTCGGGATAGCCCATTTTCATTTTCAGCAGGAAGCGATCCAGCTGGGCTTCAGGCAGCGGATAGGTTCCTTCATATTCAATGGGATTTTGAGTGGCCATAACAAAGAACGGTTTATCAAGCTTAAGCGTTACGCCATCCACTGTCACGCTTTTTTCTTCCATTCCTTCGAGCAAAGCGGATTGGGTCTTCGGGGAGGTGCGGTTGATTTCGTCAGCCAAGATGATGTTCCCCACGATCGGTCCTGGCCTGAAGGTAAATTCCATTTCCTTTGGATTATATATGGAGACGCCGAGTACATCCGACGGCAATAGATCCGGGGTAAACTGGATGCGCTTGAAGGAAGCGTTGACAGATTTTGCGAGAGCCCTAACCATCATTGTCTTCCCTACTCCCGGTACATCTTCCAGAAGGACATGTCCCTCTGCGAGAAGGGCAACAAGGCTGAGTCTTGCCACCTCGGTCTTTCCGATCATCACTTTCTCAATATTTTGAATAATTTTCTTTATTTGCTGTTGCATCATTTCGATCTTCATTCGCTGAACACCTGCCGCATATTATTTTAGTCTCTTAACTATATCATTCTGTCAAAAAACCGAAAATCCTTTCGGAAAATGAAAAATATAGGAAAAATAAACTATTTGGATGCCTTCCCCACTAATACCGCCTCCCTCCAACTAACCATAAAAAAAGAGAACAGGCACCCCTGTCCTCCTTGGTTCATATTCAATTCCGTAAGCCGTTGTACCTAAAAGCTCATTTCCAAAAGTCATCGAAAATATTGATCGGCAAATGCCGCTTATGCTCGGACTTGCGGTAAAGGGCCTCAATGGTGTTTTTTGCAGTGTCGGATACTTGTTTGCCCTCCAGGTAATCGTCAATGTCTTCATAGGTGACGCCGAGAGCCACTTCGTCCGCAAGCATAGGCCTGTCATCCTCAAGGTCTGCAGTAGGAATCTTGTTGTACAGGTGTTCTGGGCATCCAAGCTCCTTCAAAAGCATGCGTCCCTGCCTTTTATTCAGCCGGTATATGGGCACCAAATCCGAAGCGCCGTCTCCATATTTCGTGAAGAATCCTGTAATGGCTTCTGCACCATGGTCGGTGCCAAGAACAACACAGTTATTCATGGCTCCAATGCTATACTGGACTTTCATCCGTTCACGGGCTTTTTCATTCCCTTTTGTAAAATCAGACACGGTTATGCCCGCTTTTTCCATGGAAGATACACTCGCATCCACTGCGGGCTTGATATTCACCTCGTACGTGACACTCGGTTTGATGAAATCAATGGCATCATCCACATCTTTCGAATCACGCTGAACTCCATAAGGGAGCCTGACTGCGATAAACTTATACTTTTCCACGTCACGCCCCTCATTCAGCTCATCAACCGCCAACTGGGCCAGCTTTCCCACCAGCGTTGAATCCTGACCGCCGGAAATCCCCAATACAAAACCGTTGAAGAATCCATACTTAACCATGTATTCCTTCAAAAAGTCGATGCTTTTGCGGATTTCTTCCTTTGCATCAATCACTGGACGGACTTTCAATTCTTTGATGATCTTGCTCTGAAGATCGCCCATGATCGTTTCCTCCTTCCAAAGGCCGCTCCTTGACCCTGCTGCCTACTTTTTCATGGCAGCGATTTTTTCGCGGACTTCCTCAATCCTCTTCATTTTATTGTCCCAGCACTTTTGACTGAGATCCACAGGGTACTCTTCCGGATTGAGCGAGCGCTTATACTCTTCCCACAGCAGTCCAAGATTAACTGAAGCATATTGCTTGATCTGTTCCAGTTCGGGCAGTTCATAGACCATTCTGCCTTGTTCAAAAACGGTGTGAAGCAAGTTTCTTGCTTCAAAGTCCGTCACAAACTTGCTGACAAACGTATGGACCGGGTGGAACATCTTAAGCCTTTTCTCCTCTTCAGGCTTTTCGTCCCACAAGGTGATATAATCACCCTCTGATTTATGATTTAACCGATTCACGATGCGATAAACCTTTTTCCTGCCTGGAGTCGTCACCTTCTCTGCATTGCTCGAGATTTTGATGGTATCCTGGATGACTCCTTCTTCATCCTCGATGGCGACCAGCTTGTAGACCGCACCCAAAGCAGGCTGGTCATATGCTGTGATCAGTTTCGTTCCTACACCCCATGAATCGATTTTTGCCCCTTGGGCCTTAAGGTGCAAAATGGTGTACTCATCGAGATCGCTGGACGCAAAAATTTTGGCCTCATGGAATCCTGCATCATCCAGAAGCTTGCGGGCCTCTTTTGACAAAAACGCCATATCTCCGCTGTCCAGCCGGATTCCCACAAAATTGATCCGGTCCCCAAATTCCTTTGCCACCCGGATGGCTGCCGGTACACCGGATTTAAGCGTGTCGTATGTATCCACAAGAAAAACACAATTGCGATGGCTTTCCGCGTATTTTTTAAAGGCGGTGTAGTCATCCCTGTAGGCCTGTACCATGGCATGGGCATGCGTTCCTGCGACAGGCATGCCAAACAGCTTGCCGGCCCGGACATTGCTCGTTGCATCGAAACCGCCGATAAAGGCTGCACGCGTTCCCCATAGGGCAGCATCCAGTTCCTGTGCCCTGCGCGTCCCAAACTCCAGCGCCACTTCGTTCCCGACCACTTGCTTGATGCGGGACGCTTTGGTGGCAATCAATGTTTGGTAATTCACAATGTTAAGCAGCGCGGTTTCAATGAGCTGCGCCTCAGCCAGGGATGCTTCAATCTGCATGATGGGTTCATTGCCGAATACGAGCTCTCCTTCCTTCATGGAGCGGATCGTGCCGGAAAATCGAAGCCCGCTCAAGTATTCCAGAAAGTCGTCTTCGTATCCCACTTCCTCCCGCAGGTAAGCAATGTCGCTTTCCGTAAAACGGAATTGGGAGATATAATCAATCGCCTTTTCCAATCCTGCAAAAATGGCATAGCCGTTGGCGAACGGGAGCTTCCGGAAGTACAGTTCAAAAATGGCTTTCCGGTTATGTATGCCGTCCTGCCAATACGTTTTTGCCATATTGATTTGGTATAAATCTGTATGAAGAGTCAAGCTGTCGTCTTGATATCGGTTATTCATCCATCGCCACTCCTTATATACTGTCGTGTCAATCGGCCACTTTGGCACCAAGGGTATTGGTGAAATGGCCAAGTGCCCATTCATGGCCCGCTTCATTGAAGCTTGCTACAGCCTTCTTGTGAATTACGATTTGAAACCCCTTATTATAAGCGTCTACAGCGGTATGCAAGACGCATATATCCGTGCAGACACCGCATATATGAACCTCTTCAATTCCCCGTTCACGCAGTTTGATTTCGAGATCGGTGCCTGCAAAAGCGCTATACCTTGTTTTATCCATATAATAAACGTTTGAATCATTCTTATGATGTTCAAACACTTCCTTCAGCGACCCATACAGCTCCCTTCCAGGGGTTCCCTCAATATTATGAGGGGGAAACAGCTTTGTTTCAGGATGGTGCGTATCGCCTTCAGCATGCTTGTCGATGGCAAATACAACAATATCCCCCGCATCCAAAAATTCTTTTGTCAGATTCACGATGGCCTGTTCAATTTCCCGGCCGGGTTCCCCGCACGTCAGCTTCCCGT
>DATBUB010000140.1:0-10237 GCA_036516555.1 Bacillaceae bacterium | reverse complement strand
TCTGGTTCTGGTTCGGGCTTAGGTTCGGGCTTAGGCTCAGGATCAGTAATTGGATCTTGTTCTGATTCAGCCGGAGCAGATCCTGCCTCCTGAACACCGCCATTCTCGCCGCCTGTACCTGGACCTGGATTTTCAGGTGGCAAGGTTGGGTCCGGTTCAGGCTCTGGCTCTGGGGTAGGCTTTGGATCGGGCTTAGGTACTGGAAGTTGAATGATTCCGTCCTTTATTGACCCAATAAGCTCAACTAAATCACCCAGTGTTTTCTGTTCCTCGGTGAGGTCAGGATCCTTATCTTCCTTCCCTTCTCCTTCCCCCGGTTTACTAGCAATCTCTACCCCTCCCAAACCTGGTCTTTTCTCGAAAATTTTCCCTTGCAATTCATCCAGCGTCGAAGAATAGATGAAAAATGGAATTTCTTCTGCCAGCTTGCCAGTTTGGAAGTCTACCTGATTTTCCCTTTCATCGTATAAAGTTTTAACCGTCTCTGTATTGGTGACAACTTGCTTTTCTACATTTTTCATCTCTACAGACAGCTCATCGTTATCTTTGGCAAATAAATCTTTGGATTCAGAATGTCTGGATCCTTGCCCTTCAAACCGGTCCCTGATGGTCGTAATACTCTCCTGCTGTACATTAGCCAACAACTGCTGCTGCTTATTCTGATACTCCTTGTAGGTATCCACGTGATCCACGAAGGAGGCCAGGTTCTGCTCAAGCTGCTTCACACTGTTCTGTCTGGATGCGGCACTTTCACCAGCTGATTTCATGGTGGACTGCAGCTGCTCGAGCATGCTGCGCTGCTGATCCAGCTCGCCCGCCAGGTTTTTGGAGCTGGGCTTGTAAAACGCGGACATGGTCCCCAGGAAGTCGATTTCCTTTTGGAGAATCTGGTCAAACTCTTTCCGGATATGTTCCATGTCCCTGGAGACATAGCTCCAGTAGAGGGAGGAGATACGCTGGTTGACCCGGCTCGTGGCCGTTTCAATTTCACGGAGCACCTTTTCCCTGTGCAGTCCCGCCACTTGGCTTTGTACCTGATAGTTAAAATCGGCTCTCACCGGCTGCATGGAATCGTATGTCATAATGCTTTCAGAGAAATTGGACGGGATATAAACAACCGCATCATATGTGTTGTTTTTCAAACCGTTGACTGCAGCGCTCCGCCCGATTACCGTCCAGGTAAAGTCTGAGTCTTCCCCCAAAATGGCAGCCACTTCTTTCCCAAACTCCACTGCCTCTGCATCTTTTTCAGACCCATTGTCCTCATTGACAACTGCTATGGCTCTTGGGATGCTCTCCCTTACTTGGAGGGGGTTCCCGCCGATGGAGCTGAAGAACAAGACAGGTGCAGCAAGAATGAGCAAGACTGCGAGTATCATTTTCACCATATACTTCGTTTTGCCCGTCATGTTAAGATCTTCCTTTCAGTCGTACACAGCGGTATCTGTATTTTATTATCTTTTCCGTTGATGACGTAATATGCATAGCCAGGATGAATCTCCGCTTCTTTACGGTCATACGGAAGTGTATAGAGAGTCTGCTCTGATTTCTTCATAAAAATCAGCGCCTGGCGTATTTGCTTGATCTCCGATGTAAAGGAGTCGTAGCCTTTGGTCAGTTCATTATTGCTTCCTGATACAATTACATTAAATCCGAGGTGGCTGTAATTCTTCATGAACTTGGCCAAGCGCTCCTGCATCAGGCTGTCAACTGCCTGGGCAAATCGCGAATAGCCGTCAATGACCAGATATACCGGGCTAAATTTAGCCGCCTGCATACCGTGCTGGATGCTTCCCAAATAATCCTCTTCCCTTTTCAGGAACAGCTGCTCTGCTTCTTCGAGCCAGGCGGTGATTTGCTCCTTTGTCTCCATATAGTTGACCTTTTCTTCAGAAGCATAGTTCGACAGGGCGCGGTCAAAGGAGTCAAAAATGGCGACTCTGTCTGTCTCCTGCAGCAAAGCAGTATTCAGGATGACCTTAAGCGCATTGGTCTTCCCTTTTTGAGACTGCCCGACCATCAAGCAATGGTTGTTCTTGATGAAATTGAGGTATACCGGCTTGACGAACTCTTCGTCGAGGCCAACCGGAATGACGCCCATTTGCTGGGTGCCTTCTGTATACCTGGAGAAATCCAGGAGCGACAATTCGGTCGGAAGCATCGGAATGGGATCCGGCTCTTTGATCCCGGCGTACTTCTGGTTCAGCATCTGAATGTCTTCCCGGATGGCATCCATCAGCTCAAAGTCATCTTTGCCGTCCGTCGCCAGGAATACCTGTGCAAAATATGCTTCGTCTTTTTTGACGATGGCCCTGCCCGGTATGGCTTCAGGCGTAAACGGAACCCTTCCCAAAATCGCATAGGACTCTGTGTGGTCCATTAAATAATGGATCACTTTCGTTTTCAGGTTATTCATAAGAGCCTGTCGGACCGAATTGATTCTTGTAGCTGTAATCAACATATATATGCCCAGTGATTGTCCGTCCCGGGCAAACTGATTAATCTGCGTTTCAAGGTCCATCATTTCCTCTTTGACTATGTCAAAGTTGTCAATGGCGATGAACATGAGCGGCAGCTTTTCCCCAGCCAGGGAGTTATACATCTTGATGCTGCTGACTTCTTCTTTTTGGAACAGCTGCTTTCGACGTGCAATTTCTTCCTTTAGGATACGCATGAATTTCTCGATCTTCCGTTCCTCATCCAGCATGAAGTAGTCAGCTGAATGAGGAAGCTGCCTCAGAGGCAAAAGGGCACCGTTGCCGAAATCCATCATGTAATAATGGACTTCTTCCGGGCTGTATCTTTCGGCTATGCCCATCAACAGCGTCATAATGGTATGCGACTTGCCATATCCCGAAGATCCAAATACTCCGACGTTTCCATCATCCATAACCCTGTAGGCATATGGCTCCTGGCTTTGCTTTTCGGGTTCGTCAATCATGCTGAACAGGATCTCTCCCTGCTCCCCGGATGAATGCAGCTTGCGTGAAATATTGCCTGAAAGCGGGGGCAGCCATGGGCTGCGCAGTCTATGAATGCCCATATCATGCTGCAATTCTTCAATTTTCGAGACAACCGCTTCAATTTCCGTTTCCCCGCCTTTTCTCTTGCTCTCGCTTGCTGACACGTCGGATAGCGGAATAATGCCCAAATCCGTTACGATGGCGACTTCATCTTCCGATTCATGTGTCTCCTCCAGGTAAGGCGCACCGCTCCAGGCGGACTGGAACAGCTCGTAGATTTCGTTGTTGCCAACCTGCAAATAGCCCCGGCCGGTAACGGTAATGGACGCTGCATCGCCGTTTTTCAGGATTTCCTTGCTGTCCTGTGCATCCTGCACCTTCAGCGCAACCCTGAAACGGGCGTTGCTCCAAATCTGTTCATCGATGACTCCGCCGGGCTTTTGGGTGGCAAGGATCAGATGAACGCCTAGGCTTCTTCCGATCCTTGCCGCACTGACAAGCTCACGGATAAAATCTGGCTCTTCACTCTTCAGCTCAGCAAACTCGTCGGATATTAAAAATAAATGCGGGAGCGGTTCTTCCGCTTTTTGCTGCTTATACAAATCCGTGTAGTCATTGATGTGGTTCACCTGGTACTTATCGAAAAGCCGCTGGCGGCGTTTCAGCTCACTTTTGATTGAAGCCAGGGCCCGCATGCTGAAGTTCTTGCTTCCTTCAATATTAGTGATGGTCCCCAGCAAATGCGGCATGTTTTTAAATGGCTGGGCCATCCCTCCGCCTTTGTAGTCGATCAGCAGGAACGCCACTTCATGCGGATGAAAGTGAACCGCAAGCGATAAGATATATGTCTGCAAGAATTCACTTTTTCCTGACCCCGTTGTACCCGCCAGCAAACCGTGCGGACCGTGGGCTTTTTCATGGAGGTTCAGTTCTGCGATATCTTCTTTTCCTTTCAATCCGATTGGAACGGAAAGGGATTTGGACGATTCGCGGGTAAGCCAATTTTGCTGGATAGGAAGCTGGTTCACATCTTTCACCTTAAACATTTCCAAGAAGGTGACGCTGTCCGGAATGGAGTTTGTCATGCCCACTTGATGATTCAACGTGCGAAGCATTCGAGCGAACGTTTCATTCCCTTCACGTTTATGGTCATCCAGCTTAAACGGAATTTGGACAGCCCTTTTTTCCTTGATGAGGATATCACCCTCCTCATCATTGATGTAGCGCACGAGCGTATGAATGTTTTCTGTCAGGCTCTCCTTTGCCGCTGCGGCGAAAATGACGGAAATGCCCAGTGCCACCTGCTGTTTGCCTTCCAAATACTCCAGAATGACGTGATCAGCGATCAGCTGGTAGTCAGTGATGATGAACACAAGATGTGGAACGAAACGGGCCTTCCCTTTATTTTCGTCCAAATCCCTCTCACGCAGGATTTCATAAATGGATGAGAGCAGCTGGTCACGGGTTTGTTCATTATAGATAAAACCTTTTGCATGGGCGTGGGGAAGCTGAAAATGCGGCAGCCACTTCATCCACTCCCAGTCTTTGTACTCATTCTCATTGAAGATAAAGACAAAGCGAAGGTCGTGATAGCTATGGAAAAAGGCAAGCTGTCCGACCAGCTGGTGGATTTCCCTCTTCATCACAGACTCTTTTCCGATCAATCCGAGCGTCCCTTGTGAAAGGTCTGCTGTAATGGGTACATTCGGAATTTCCTTATATACTTTTTCAAGCTGCTGGGATTGCTCCAGCAGGTCGTCTATTTCCCTGTTTGCCATGTCACCGGAGCTGATGGCAATTTCATAGGATGACGGTACGCTGCCTGTTCCGAGCCTAAACTCCAGGAAGTCGGGGCTTTCCAGCACCCTCTCCCACAGCCTGCCGGACAGCTGCCCCGTCAGGTATTTCATCCTCTCGAAGGATGGAAAGTGATAGACAAGGACATGCGTTTGCTTTTCGGCAAGCTCCTGCAATTCTTTCCTTTTGTTCTCAAGATAAGCGGAATATACACGCTGCCTTCTCTCTTCACGTCTCTTCCGGCTGGCTTTCTCCTTGAAATACTGGACTGTCGAGGTGAAAAGGGTCGTCATGAACATGACCATGGATACTATGATAAAAATACCCCTTGGAATCATGATGGCAACAATCCCCATGACAATCAGCATCATGAGAGGCGGCAGGATGATAAGCCACAGACCCCGATTCTGCTCATCGGTTTCCTGGGATGGAAAAGAGATGGATACCTTATCCTTCGGCAGCTCATAGACCATCCTTGGCGTCCGCCTGTATAACGGATACATTTTGCTCATTTCGGACCTTGGCTGTTTGGAAACGGGCAGACTGGAAGAAAATTCCGATAAACATGTCACTTCCAGCATATCCTCTTCGATCAGCCGGATCTCCATGAATGGCCAGAAAAGCAAATCACCCACTTCAAGTTTCGCTTCACCCTCTACCTTTCTTCCGTTCAGGAATAAGGATGTGGACTCATGCTGGGTGATCGCCCAGCCCCGTTTCGTTTTAAGGAGTGAAAAACCTGACTGATCCGCCTGCTGCAGAATATCTGAACGATAACGGATGGAGGCTTCCTCTTGGCCGGCGGAGAAGGATATTTCTTTTTCAAGCCCTGTATAGTACATACTGGACATCACGGCATGCGCCGTGAGACACAGCGTCAGGCCATGCCCTTCTTCCTTTTGGCAAAACGGCTTTCCATGTACGATGGCTCCAAGCCGCTCCCCATGCCGGAATACTTCAAGCCCATCCTCTCCGCTAGAGATGGTCAATGGGCCTTCCTTGAATGGATACTCCCTCACGGTCACATGGTCGGAAATGTCCGGGCCGATTGTAAATGGCTTGAGAGATTCCCGCTCTATCGGCATCTTTTGGTAAAAGTTGTTGTAAAAAACCCATAGCTGTTCCACTGTTCCACCTCCCATCTGCTAGTTTCCGCTGTTTCGATCAGCCGTTTCTTCTTCCTGCATTTCTTTTTCGTATTCTTGTATTTCTCTTTCAATCTCTTTCAATTTGTCCTGTTTTTCCTGGCCTTCCAGGCTGTTATCCGCTTTTACCTGCTCTTCATGTTTCAAAAGCCCGTACATGATCAGATCCCTGTCCTCCAAGGAACGGGCGATGTCTATGGCGTCTTCCGCGAATCCCCTTCCGACCGATATCCAATACTGGAAGTAGCGCGGGTCAGACTGAAGGGTTACCGTATTCCTGACCATTTCCTTCTGATCTTCCGTCAGTGACTCATTGATAATGTAAGACTGTGCCAATTCATACAGTACGATATTAGGCATGCCCTCCATTTTATAGTTGGACAAGACGTTCACGACTTCGCTATACTGTTTATTCAAGAAATATTCC
Source organism: Bacillaceae bacterium (assembly GCA_036516555.1). Lineage (GTDB taxonomy): Bacteria > Bacillota > Bacilli > Bacillales > Bacillaceae_C > DATBUB01. The sequence goes on along the minus strand of DATBUB010000140.1, from coordinate 3,905 downwards.
TGACTTTTTATATACGCTTCCTGTTTAGGATTCTGAAAGACAAGGGTATAGATGGCATATACAAGAGCAGGGAGCAGAAGCGCCGCCAAGCCGGCTGAAACGTACCTTGTCACATTCCATTTTTTCCTGGTGATGTGTACAATCTGCTTTTCTTCCTGTTCAATTTCGTCAATCTGCCTGCTGATGAAACCCGAAAGTGCTTCTGCATTTTCTGCACCCAAAATATCTTTTGCCGTGCCAGAAAGCTCCAGTGTTTTATGAAACTTAAAATACTCGGCAAACTTGAATTTGGGGTCCACGGCAGCTGCAATGGCCGACTTGGTTTCAAGCCAAAGCTTCTCGGCATCCTTTTCATAGGGCGGAATGCTTTCCTTTACTCCATAGTGAAGAAAGTAAGGCTTTAGCCCTTGGTCAAACACGATATTTTCTGGACAAACGACCAAGTGCAGTCTGGCCAGACGGTGATTTTTGACTGTTTCCAGAAGCTGATGGGCAAAAATCCATCTGCTTTTTCGGTCTTTTGTCTTAATTTTGTGAAATTTCTCAAAGTTTGTTGGGGGTTGAACCGTCAGGATGAGTTCATCATCCGTCAAACGGATCTCTTTTTGGATGAATGGATCAATTTCCTTCAGCATTTCCATTTCTGCTGCATCTTTCAAATTGATTTTTTCTCTTTGGAAAATGAATGTGCAGCTGTCGCTCTCATGTTTGATGACGGCTCCAAGCTGGTCTTCCAGATATGTAGTCTCTTTTTCTGACATTTCCACGGGCTCCTTTACAAAATTTCGAGACGATCCCCGGTCGTAATCCCGCAATCTACCAGTCTTTCATTACCTGATAAGACCTTTTGCTTATTGGGGATTCGTACCCAATACCCTTCTCTAGGCGGTTTGGAAATGGATTTAGTCTGCCAAACGATATCAATCACTTTTTTTACGGAGTGGTAGTTGGAGAGTCGAAGATCAAACGTTTCCTCTTCGTAATGCTTTAAATCGACCGTAATTTCGATATACATGATACACACCTCATAACGAAGGAGCGCCTTCATCTGATGAAAGTGGCGCTCCTTCTGCACAAATGTATTTCAGATGAAGGTTACCCGCGAATTTGGCTGGCAATTTGCTGGTCAGCATCTTCAAGAGCTTTTGCAGTGCTTGCAAGCTGGGTAGAAATTTGTTGAAGAAGCTCCTGCATTTGGATGAAAGAAGGTCGAAGCTGCTCATATTGGTTGCTGAATGCGCGGCTGGACTCCCCTTCCCACATTCCTTGAAGTTCTTGGATCATGCCATTCAAGCGGTTGATTTGTTCTGCCACCTGGCCGCTTTCATTTGAATAGCGAGTGGACATGCTAACGAGTTCACCTGGCGTTACGCGAATAATTCCTGACATTCATATCTCTCCCTTTACATGTTATTTCCTTAATTGTAAAAACAAAGTCCCACATTGGTCAATGAAATCGATACACTTTCCTAAAAATTCAGTAGAATGTACCTATAACGTCTTAAAATAGCTATCTTTTTTTGAGGAAAAAGGGTCTTTGGTCTTAAGTCTTAAGTGCACCACCCCCTTAAATTTATTTGGTATTATGGATTCGGCTTCAGGCTTTCCCGCATTTTGTAGTAAATGGTCAACGGCTGGGTTCTCATGTGATTGACGTGGAAGTGATATTTGTCAGCCATGATGTTCATCAGCTGCATGTGATTTTGAACGATCATCGCATGCTCTTTCAAGAGCTTTCTTAATTCTCTTTCGCTCTTCTCGATGATCTGGCCCTCGCTTTTGTCCAGTTCCTGGGTGATTTTCGCCGTCATATCTGCAGACAGGCTCCGCAGTTCGTCCAGTTGATTGGTAAAGTATGAGCCTTTATGTCTTATATCCTCGTAAGGAAGGAACGTGTATTTCCTGTACAGCTGCCCCATGCCAATCTCTCCTTTTCATCGAAGGTCAAAGATAGCGGAGATGGATGCGTCCTCTTTAAAAAGCTCCTCAATGGAATGCCTGATTTGATGCAGAAGTTTCCGCCCTTTTTCTTTTTCCGCTGCATAATACTGAAACATCTCGTCTAAGGTCTGGTGGAATTGTGCCGGCAGAGGGGGAAAATGTTCGTGAACGCTGATCCCGGTGATTTCCTTATCGCTACCGGGAAGTAGATGGCTGTATGAGCGCGGACTGCTTTCCATGGCATGGATTTTGTTCATGATCCGGCTTTTTCTGTGGTGAAAGTCGTCGATATATTCCCGTTCATGCAAACGCTGGAGTTTTTTGATTACATCATCTTTCTGCTCATAGTGATCCATTCCGATCTGATAGACCCGGACGGCTGATGACAGATTGACCCTAATTTGCCCTGACCCCTTTCCCTTTGTGCGGATGAGGTCATTCCCCGCATAGCTTCTTCCCTCGCCAGCCAATGAATTGGACACGTGTTCGAGGCCGTGTGCGTCTATGGCGACCTTGAAGTCGTGGGTCATCTCTTCCAGATTGGCTGCAACTTCAGGAATTTTCCCTAAAATCGCATCCACTTCATTCTGAATTTCAAAGAACGTTTTGAATAGTTTTTCCGCTGTTTTGATGATTGTAAACGGGTTAAGTGATATAAGATCCCTTGCACTTAAGCCTTTGAGCTCTGACAAGATGGCGGTGATGTTGTTGAGGTGAGTTTGTATTTCCATTATCAATTCGCCAAATTTTGCCGCGGCGGGAATAGCCATCTGGCCTAATATTCTGACGAACGATTTTAGGCTTTCTTTAACTTCCATAAGATGGTCATATTGCGCAGGCACCCATTTGACTAAATCAGCTAAAGCTTTTATTAGGTCATCGGGAAGAGAAAACGATGCCCATATCGGTATTTGGATAAAGCCTGGGCCGTAAGTTGTTCTGAAGTTGATGCTTTTCCAATTAGATCCATCCCTCAGATATTTGTCCAGCTCGACACCAACACGTTTTAGGCTATTAACAAAGTTTTCGTCAATTCCCAGCAATGCAGCTGCCGCTGCAAACGTGCCGCCTTTTTCGTAAGCAGGCGCCAGTTTGCCCAGAAGCTGCTGGAACTGCCTGATATCGCTATCCGATAAATTCGCAGTATACTTTTGAATACCATCCGTTGTCGGGTCTGTATCAATAACTGTCCTGTGACCCAAATCCAAAAATCCGCGAAGCTTCAAAACAGAATAGAGCATGTCTTCTTCAGCAGTCAGATGGTGAATGTTCGCTCCCCTGTCGCGGTAATATTCTTCACCAAAGGCTTTTAGCTGGTCAGGGGGGATGGAATAGAGTTGATCTGGATCATCAGGATCGATACGAAACTTTACCTCAATATTCTGCATGAAATCTCTATCAATATATGCTAGTTGATAAGCCGTTGGGGGGGCGTCATTTATTGCATATATTTTCTCATAATATTCATGATTTATCTGTAACATCTGTATTAGATTGCCGCCAAGTGAGTGGCCAATACCAAACTTCCTTAGTTCTGGAATCACTATTTTACTATTTCCTTGAGTTTTTTTTTCACGCAAATCATTTTTTATATAATTGTTAATTTGATTCGAGACATGTCTTTCAAAACGATATGCCTGCTCAAATTGATTGGTAATTTGACCAGTAAATATTCCAAATATATTATATGGCCAGTCCCGTGATTGTCCTATCTGTTCCTCTTCAAACAATTCACTCCCCCGCGTAATTGTATAAACTTGATTAATTCCTTTATCGGGTGAATAGAAATGAATAATTGTACCATCGAAACCTGTATCCTTTCCTCCTCCATTTAGGTCTTTGGATTTATAAAGGATAATTTCTCCGGGAGGCAAATATCCCTTTTCTTCTACATAAATTCTTTTTATTTCCTCAATAGTTATATTTTTATACTCTAATTGGGCTATTCTCGTAATTAATAGGTC
>DATBUB010000139.1:0-2893 GCA_036516555.1 Bacillaceae bacterium | reverse complement strand
AAAGAAGTTTTGGGCATCACGGAAGAGCTGACAGAGCTCAACGGGTTGCCGGACTCTTACATTCGATTTAATATTTCAGCCGGCCCCGGGGAAATCGGTCTGCAAACCGATCCTTACAATTCTCCCACTGTCATCATGTTTCAAAAGCCGCTTCCTGCAGTTGAGCCCCTCAGGGAAAAAGAGGCGATTCTCTTAAAGCTTGCAAGGAACACACCAGAAACGAGTTTCAGGTTAAAATCTCACCACTTTTTCAACAACGTGGCGGCCAAACGGGAATTAGGGCCGAATCCAGGCAAGGAAGGTGTTTTTTTGTCAGAAAAAGGTTATCTGGCAGAAGGGATCACCTCTAATTTGTTTTGGATGGCAGATGGGACACTTTATACGCCTGCCTTGGAAACAGGGATTCTTAACGGGATAACACGGCAATTTGTCATGAAATTGGCGGAGGAAATACATATCCCCGTAAAGGAAGGATATTTTCCCGCTTCTGCACTCCACGAGGCAGAAGAGATTTTTTTCACCAACTCGGTTCAGGAAATTGTACCTGTGGCCTTATATGATGGAAAATCCTTGCCGGGAAGACAGGGGACGATTGTCCAAAAGCTGTACACACGTTATCAGCAGTACGTTCCGGGCTATAATTCAGCTGATTTTTGATATAGTGGAGGTAAGAATAGGACTCCTGGAGGGATATGGATGAAGTTCGGACTCTATATAGACGGGAAGTATTCGGATCCCGCTCATTACTATGATTTGTTGAATCCGTATAATGACGAAGTGATCGCCGAGGTGGCGGATGGTGTTCCAAAAGAAATGGAGCGTGCAGTGGACAGTGCATACCAGGCTTTCCAGAAAATGAGAAAGATGCCTTCGGCAGAACGGGCAGCAATTTTATTCAAGGCGGCTGAGCTGCTGAACTCGAAAAAAGAGGAGTTCGCAAGGCTGATCACGGAAGAAGCGGGGAAGCCAATCACTGCAGCAAGGAGCGAGGTGGACCGTTCGGTTCAGACACTGCAATTTTCTGCAGAGGAGGCGAAGCAGATTGCGGGAAATTATATTCCGCTTGATGCGGCTGCCGGCGGTGCCGGAAGGGATGCCTATACGATATTCGAACCGATTGGAGTCATCGGGGCCATCACTCCTTTCAACTTCCCTCTCAATTTGACGGTCCATAAAGTAGGACCGGCCATTGCAGCGGGGAACACGATTGTAGTGAAGCCTGCAGAAAAAACACCGCTTACGGCGTTGAAGCTTGCGGAGCTTTTTACAAAAGCAGGTCTTCCTGAAGGTGCCTTGAATGTGGTCCCCGGTGACGGACCCACTCTTGTAAAGGTATTGCTGGATGACCCCCGGATTCAGAAAATTTCTTTCACCGGAAGTCCGGCTGTCGGAAAAGAAATCAAAAGCTTGGCTGGCCTGAAGCGGGTGACTCTGGAGCTTGGCAGCAATTCCGCCCTGTATGTGGATGCCTCTGTCAAGGATAAGCTCGATGATGCCGTTCAAAAAGCCGTAACGGGAGCCTTCGCCTATAACGGCCAAGTGTGCATTCATACGCAAAGAATCTATGTGCATCAAGATATTGCCGATGAATTTTTAAAAAGGTTTACTGCACAGGCAAAAGACCTTCCTTACGGTGACCCCCTGGATGAGACTACTGCTGTGACGGGCATGATCAACAAAAAGGCCCAGGAACGAGTACTATCATGGGTGCAGGAAGCGGTGGACGGAGGAGCCGATCTGCTCGCGGGCGGTGAAAAAAAGGAAAACGGAATCCTTCCCACTGTGCTTTCAAACGTTAAGCCTACAGATAAAGTCGCCTGTGAAGAGGTTTTCGGCCCAGTCGTGATCATCAATAAGGTGAAAACAGCAGAAGAAGCGCTTCATATGATGAATAACAGCCAATACGGCCTGAATGCAGGAGTATTTACAAACCATTTGAAGCAGGCTCTGACATTTGCCCATGAGCTCGAAGTAGGGCAGGTTCTGATCAACGATGTGCCAACGCTCCGGTTTGATCATATGCCTTACGGCGGTGTAAAGTCGTCGGGATACGGGCATGAAGGGGTAAAGTATGCCATCAGGGAAATGACAAGAATGAAAATGATCAGTTTGAATTATCACTTCTGACAAAAAAACTCCTGCCGGAGCTGTTCCGGCAGGAGTTCTTATTTCTTCGTCACACGTCCCGATTCAGGTCATTTGGAGGCGGAGGCTGCATAGGTACTTTATCAATCCTTTTGGCATCATCAAAGTTGAGGGCGGTTCCAATGAAATAAACGAGAATCAGTGCAATGCATGCCAATACACACGCCAAACCGAGAGTTACCCATAACTGCATGTTACATTCCTCCCTGTTTTTAATAGTGTATGCAAGTCTTGGCTGTTAATTGTGTGGGATATCCTATATCTTTCCCCCTTAATCTCCATTATAAACGCAATATTCGGAAAACTGAAGAAGAAAAAGAACCCTTGCCTGAAATGGCAAAGGCCCTTTTACATGCCGTCATGTATTGACATTGCTTTCACTCTTTGGCAGTTTGTCTATTCTCTCTGTGTCACTGGAATCCAGAACGGTTCCGATATAGTAGACGAGAAACCCTGCAATGGCGGCCAACACGCCGATAATGCCAATTAAAACGCCCATCTGCATCCACAATTCCCCCCTTGAATATATTTTGAAAATATACACAATAAAGAAGAACGCTGTCTGTACCAAGGTGTGATCACTTATATTCACCATACAACAATTTTCTCTTTTCATCAAAGGAACAATGTATTATAATAGAAAAGGTGATTTAACAAGTGTCTGAAATGTGGCTCCGTAGCTCAGAGGATAGAGCGTCGGTTTCCTAAACCGTGCGTCGCAGGTTCGATTCCTGCCGGGGCCGTACCA
>DATBUB010000138.1:0-8127 GCA_036516555.1 Bacillaceae bacterium | reverse complement strand
GTTGCCTTCGGAGATGGGGAGAATGACATAGACATGCTCGAAATGGCGGGACTGGGCATCGCAATGGGAAACGCCAATGAAAAAGTCAAAAGGGCGGCGGACTTCGTAACGAAGAAGTCCAGTGAAGATGGGATTGAGTTTGCGTTGAAGAAGGTTGGGATTATATAGGGGTGATTTAATTGAAAGATATGTTTTTTTACAATTGGCAGATCCGGGAAGAGTGGTTTGTGTGGAGTGAAAAAATTCCTCATGAAGAACTCATAAAAAAACGTACCGGAGGGATGGGGAGCATCTTACATAATTTATATCATGTCATTGATTGCGAACAGCTATGGATCAATAAAATGAAGGGAACGCCAGCCACCAGGCGAGATATAAATGATATATCAAGCCTGGAGGAAGTTGTAGCCTTCTCTGAGCTGACTAAGCCAATAACTCAGCTGTTTTTAGAGTCATATAACAGTGAAGCGGAAAATCGTATCTTGCAGATTAAAAGCAAGAGAGGCGAAACCTATTCCTTTACAAATGACAAAATATTGAAACATATCATAGCACATGAAATTCATCATATCGGACAATTATCCGTGTGGTCCAGAGAAATAGAAATGAAGCCTGTATCTTCCGATATTTTGATGAGGGAAATTTAAAGACCGCCTCTGTCTCAAAAAAATAGTTTTCCAATGCCTCTGTTAAAGAAAATGTTTTTCTAGGCAAGAGGAATGCGTGCCAATAACCACATTGATTATTACACGATATGGCTGAAAAAGAGAGTACTCCAGGCAATCGATTCTTGAAGAAAGTTGGGTTTTTGTCTTTGTCTCCAAAAGGACCGGATCTTCGCCTGAAACGGCCTTTGCCACGATGATTTCCATCTCCAGTTTCGGGACAATGTTCACGTGGTTCATGATATTTGTAACGCAACTCTCTTTCCGAAGGAAGTGGCAGGAAATCGGAGGAAGGAAGCTGCCGGTGCCTATGATCGGCTATCCGTACTTAACCATCGCGGGGGCGACACTGCTGGTGCTGGTCGTCCTGTCCACCTGGTTTTCGGACATGTTCCACGAAACGCTTGTCTACGGCATTCCGTGGCTGATCCTCATCACGGCTGCTTATTTAATATGGAAGAAAGCGAATCCTGACGCTCCTGTAATCCAGGATGCAGAAAAGAACATATTGTAGTTGAGCAAAAGAGCTCTTTCCCTGACACAGGGAAAGGGCATTTTTTATTTCAGCTTAATCAAACATTAACAATGGCTCCCCATAATGAGCAAAAAAGGGGGAAGTGATTGTGAACGAAATCGGACTTTTATTTGCACTTGCAGGGGGAGTGCTGTCGTTTTTCTCTCCATGCGTCTTTCCTCTATTGCCGGCATACATAACCCATTTGACCGGCGGGAAGATTGAAGACGCCAGGCTGACGGTCAGCCGTTCAAAGCTATACTCACGTTCCATCGGCTTTATCGTAGGGTTCAGCTTCGTTTTTATTTCTCTCGGGGCCTCCGCAAGCTTTATTGGGAAGCTTCTGATGAACTATCGGGTCCTCATCATGCAGATTGCAGGGCTGCTCATCATCATTTTTGGCCTTCAGATGGCGGGGTGGCTGAAATTTAAATTTCTCATGAAAGAAAAAAGAATACACTCAGAGCGTCCGTCTAAAAATATACTGGGCTCGGTCCTGCTCGGAATGGCATTCGCAAGCGGCTGGTCTCCTTGCGTGGGGCTTGCGCTTTCGTCCATACTGTTATTGGCTAGTTCATCCGACACCCTGTCCCAGGGGATATTTCTGTTGGGTGCGTATTCTCTTGGGATGGCAATCCCTTTTTTCATCATTTCCGTTGTAATTTCTTATTCGTTGAAAACAATGAAGAAGATTAACAGATATTTGGCAAAGCTCTCATTGGTGAATGGCGTCATCATGATTGGGCTTGGCTTCCTGGTGTTAAGTGGGCAAATGCAGAGAATCAGTGCCTGGCTGTCCTCATTCAGCTTATTTGAACTATAGAAGGGTGATGCAGGCTTGGATAAGAATCTTATAGGAAAATCAGTATTGGTCGTGGAAGACGATCCGAAAATCCGTCAGCTTGTAAAAATCTATTTGCAAAAAGAAGGATATGAAGTCATCGAAGCGGCTGATGGATTGGAAGCGAAGGAGAAAATTGAACAGTTTGATCCCTGTATTTTATTGCTTGACCTGATGCTGCCTAAAATCAGCGGGGAAGAAATATGCAGGTGGGTTCGGGAGGACCTGAAAAGCATGATGCCCATCATCATGCTTACCGCAAAGGTATCAGAGAAAGAACGGATACACGGGTTTAAACTGGGAGCGGATGATTATGTAGTGAAGCCTTTCAGCCCCGGCGAACTGATGGTAAGGGTCGAAGCGGTGTTAAGGAGAACGGCCAGCCGCTGCGGAAAGCTGACCTTCACTGGGTTCACCATCAAACCGGCAAAGGGTGAGGCGTGGATCCGGGGAGAACAGCTGGATTTGACTCATTTTGAATTTAAAATCCTCCATATCTTTATGCAGCATCCGAACCAGGTCCTATCCAGAGAGCAAATCCTAGACTTTCTCTATGAAAACAATGAAAAAGCCGTATCCGACAGGACCATTGATGTCCATATCAAGCATTTACGAGAAAAAATCAAGGAAAAGACACCAAAAAACTATATTCAAACGGTGAGGGGAATGGGGTATAAATTTGTGGCTCTTTAAGAAGCTGTCCAACCTAATGTCAAAGCTGGTGGCCCTGAACAGCCTGGTCATTCTGCTCGTTATCCTTCTGGCAGGCTTGTCGGTCAAAGACTATGCCTGCTTTTTGGTTAATTCCGAAGAGGTGCAGGGCCAGGCCTTAGTGGATACCCTGAATGGATTCCTTTGGAAAGCAAGCATTGTCGCCTTCGTCATAGCGGGGCTGTTCCACTATTTCACAGTGAAAAACATCATCGGGCCAATTAAGCACCTATCCAGGGCAGCAAATGAAATCAAGGAAGGCAAAACGCCATCCAGCTTCCGAGTATCCGCATCTGGCGAATTGCAGGAACTGGTGGACAACTTCAATGCCATGTCTGAAACGCTTCATACAGTCCAGGACCAGCGTGAGTCCATGCTGAGAGACATAGCCCACGAGCTCCGGACACCTTTGACAAATATCAACGGTTACCTTGAGGCGCTGCAATATGGGGTCATCAAGGGGGATTCTGAATTGTTCGGCTCACTTCTGGAGGAGTCCCGGAGAATCACGCGCATTGTGGAACTGATTTCGGAAATGAATGCATGGAACAATGGCGTCTTTTTGGAAAAACCTTTTGAGAAAGTGGAAATGAAGAGGGCATTGACCGAATCGCTGACAGCCTTCCATTTGAAACTGCAGGAACAGTTTGCAAATGTGGATGTTAGTTTAGAAGAGGCATACCTCCTTGGCAATCAGGACGGTCTTATGCAAGTGTTCGCCAATATACTTCAAAACATCCTGGACTATAACACGGGAGAAACACTGAGAATCCGGGGGATGAAACAAAGCAGCAGCTATATCATTTCTTTCACTCATTTTGGCCAATTCATCGATCCCGACAAAAGGGAGCTGATTTTTGAACGTTTTTACCGTGGGGAAGCTTCCAGAAGTACAAAATCGAGCGGAGCGGGACTGGGCCTTGCCATTTCAAAAAGCATTATTCAAGCCCATAAAGGGGATGTTGGGCTGGATACAGACGGGAATAATCATACATTTTGGATCTCACTCCCCTTGACCTATGGAAAAGGAAGATAAAACCCATCCCTTAATCATCCCTTAATCATCCCTTAATCATTCCTTAACAAACCAGACTCATACTGACGGTGAAAAGGGGTGTGAGGATGAAATTTACCATTGAAAATGAAAGGACAGCGGGGAACTTAGAATTTGTGGAAATGCTGCTGTCTCCTCTGAAAGACAGCGGGTATCGGCCAAATGAGCTTATTGTTTCTTCAATGGCGGGATGCTTTGACACCCTGCTGCAGAACGGTGATGAATATTGACGCATATTCCTTTTGGCACCATCACCATACCCGCCATATGGGTGGCTGTCCCGCTTGCACTGCTGATCGCTTCCTTGTTCTATGGATGGATGACAAGAACAAAGGCGGGGGATTGGTTTTGGAATGGGTTTTTGCTTTATGTCCTTTCTTGGAAACTGAGCTACATCGCATTTCATCCCAAGATGTTTTTACATATGCCTCTTTCCATCGCCTATTTTAACGGCGGCACAAAAGGCCATTTCCTTGCATTGGCGCTTCTCTCTTGTTATCTGCTATTCATCGCATCGAAAAAATATCCTTCTATATACAAAGAAGCGGCTCCGCTCTTTCTGCTGTTTTTTGCGGGCTATGAAGCATTGATCCAATTTATCGAACAGCATGTTGAGGTGACCCTGTTTCATACAGGACTTTTAGCAGGATATTTATACGTTTTTTCAGTTCTCCATAAGAAAAAGATTGCTTTATCCGCTCAAATTTTTATAGTGATGGCCATGCTGGAGTTTCTGATGGTCAGTCTTTTCCGCACTGTGTCCATTGAGGAAATGCTCACCTTCTCCTGGATGGGCATTACTGTGCTCATTCTTTCAGAAAATAAAAAGGAGGGACAACATACGTGAACAAGAACCTTTTATCCATTGCCATTTTGGTGCTGGCTGTCGCCATTGTCATTGTGAATCTGTGGAAACCGTCACCGCCGGAGGCCAGTAAAGATAGTGAACAGGATATAACGGCAAGCGAGGAAATACCGGGTGCAGACTTAAGGAAGGAACTGGAGGGGAATGAGGCCCCGGATTTTGAGTTGACCACTTTGGATGGAGAAGCGGCCAAGCTCTCCGATTACCGGGGAAAAAAGGTCATATTGAACTTTTGGGCCACTTGGTGCCCTCCGTGCAAGGCAGAAATGCCCCATATGCAAAACTTCTATGAGGAAAACAAAGATCAGGGCATCGAAATCTTGGCTGTGAACCTGACCAATATAGACAAAGGGTCGGGAGCGATCAAAAGCTTTGTTGATGAATATGGGCTGACCTTCCCCATCCCCCTTGATGAAGAAGGAATGATTGGTGCACAATACCAGGCCTTTACGATTCCGACAAGCTACATCATTGATTCAAATGGGATCATAACAAAGAAAATCGTCGGGCCGATGGATGAGGCGATGATGTCGAACTTAACCAAAGAGATTGATTGATAAGGAACAAGCGTAAGTTTTCACTTCAACACCCTCAGCCCTTCCTAATTCCATATGTAAATCGGCCGACTCTGGGTTTCCGGGATACCTCGGCAGTGTAACCCTCTGACCCTTGTCTTTATAGGAAGGGGTTATTTGTTTAAAAACGCGAAAAATCATCCGATTAATAAAAGATTCAATTTATTGCAAATAGAGTAGCAGGGAATCACGCCAGTTAAAGAGATAAGATAGAGTCAACTAAACAATGGAAAGATGGATGGACGTTCTTGCAAAATTGCTTTGGCAAATTTCCAACAGGAGTAACGGTTGTCACTTGGTTTGATGGAGAAAACCGCAGCGGCATTACAGTGAACTTTTTACTTCGGTATCCCTGGATCCGCCTCTTGCTCTTGTTTCTATCGGCAAAAAAGCAAACGCTTATATAGATATGAAGGGAAAGCCGTATACCCTCAATATTTTGTCGGCCGAACGGTCATGACATCCTTTAATATCAAACCAATTCATTTTGGCCTGATTATTTGCATCAAACTTGACCATAGGGCTGCTGACACCGCCAGTGGGAACAGGAGTGTTCATTATTTCTTCCATAGCAGAAGTGAAGTTTGAAAGCCTGGTAAAAGCCATCATGCCATTTTTGGCCATGGCCCTGTTCCTGCTTCTCGTGATTACCGATTGGAGCGATCTGGTGCTGTTAGTTCCACGGACGTTTGGATTGTAGGAATGGGAAAGCGTATTTAATACGAAGCAGCTGCTTCGGCTGAAGGCGCTTTTTTTATTTTCAAAAAAGGAAATGAGCCAGGCACTGTAGAATATATATGTTCATATTCGGACGGAGGGATGCCATCATGGGATCATATTCATTATTTGTGTTTATGTCTGTTTTGCTTATTCTGCTTCCGGGACCCGATACAGGGCTGGTGACGCACAGTACGGTGACGAGGGGTAAACAGGGGGGACTGAAGACAGCGCTCGGAACGTGTTGCGGGGTGCTGGTCCACACGCTGGCCGCGGTTCTTGGCTTGTCGGCAATTATTGTAAAATCGGCCTTCCTCTTTTCTGTTTTTAAATATGCGGGGGCCGTGTACCTCATGTACCTTGGGATTACTGCCATTTGGGCATTGCGCAAAAAGGGCGCAGAGGCCGAGGGTGAAGGAGCGAGAGGGAAAAAGAAGCTGAAGCATGCCTCCAGCTTTCGCCAAGGCTTTCTGACGAATGTCATGAATCCAAAAGTGGCGGTGTTCTTCCTGACATTCCTTCCGCAATTTCTCGTACCCGGGAAAGGGGTATTCGCCCAATTTTTGCTCATGGGGCTGACGTATACTGTGCTTACCATGATTTGGTTTGTCTTGTATGTTTATTTTATTCACTCCATCAGCTCATGGCTGAAGAAGCCTTCCGTGGAGCGCCGCATCCAGGGCGTCACGGGCTTCGTTCTGATTGGCTTCGGACTCAAGCTGGCGATGGAGAAAGCACCTTGAATGGATTCAGGAGAGCGGGGAGATTATTCCCTGCTCTTTTTTTAATGGGATAATGGCGTGAAATCTTGTTCTTGAATGTCCCCCTTCTGTCCGGCAGCATAAAATGTATTATTCGCCGGAAGGGGGTGCAAACCAAAATGGGGTTGTTTATCAATGAGGGTGAACACCCGGATGTTTTCAGAAATGATGATGATCTTCCCGATCCCAATCAGGGGGTTACAAAAATAGATGAATACACTGAGATGATACAGGAGCAATGGAGGGTGAACCAGGCGCTGAACCGAAATGTCATTAGCCTGAAAAAGCAGCTTGAACAGCAGGAGCTCGCCCAGCTGAGAAGATGGAGGACGGTCCGGAATCAGCTGAGTGAATTGAAAAAGAGCCATTACTGGCAGAAGAAATATGAGCAGCATCTGATGGAGAAGCTTAGGGAATTGGATAATAAGCATACAGGTCTGCAGCAAACTCTGGAAGCAGAGGCTGCTTTCAAGGTGGAGCTGAGGGACCATGTGAACAAGGTGAGCCTGGCGAGTGAGGAGATGGCTGGCCAGCTTGAAAAGATTTTGGCTTCCAATGAGCAAATGGCGGAGACATTGCAAGAGCAAGTCAAACAGCAGGAACAGTTGGCCGGGCATATGGCGAAGCAGGAAGGGCAGTTATCCGAGTACATGAAGAAACAAGAAGACAAAATCTCTGATTTCGTAGTGGTCCATGATGAAAAAATACAGGAGTTCATGGCAAGTCAGGAAGGGCGGTTATCAGAGCTTGCGGCCAAACAGGATGCAAAGATTTCGGAGTATGCGGCCAAACACGAGGATGCTCAGCAGGACATCTTGAACCGCTTGGAAAATCAGGAGGCACTGGCGGAGAAAATCCTCAGGGAAGTCCAGCATTTCCGTTCCATCCTGTTCGAACGGGCGCACCATCTAGCCGAAAAAATCGAAGACAGCTACAGCCTCACCTCCTCCTACATCCACAAACTCATGAGCGGCTCCGATCTGCCGCTGACCTTCGTCGTCAGAAAGCAGAAGGAGCCAGAGAAAAACGACTAGGCTAATTGTTTAGGAAATGTTTAGGAATTGATTGGGAATTGTTTGGGATTTGTTTGGGTGCCTGGCACCCAAACAATTTGGAAGCGATACGGACTCTGGGGTATCGCTTTTTGCATTTTTTCATGGATAATATTGGATGTAAAGTGAACAAGTTTTAAGGAAAGGGAGAGGGATATTTTGAATAAAGCTGCAAAAGATTTTTGGGATACATATTGGCAAGGCAGGAACAAACCGGCATCGGTCAGTGCGTGGAAATTTGGGAATAGTCCGGATAAACTGGCCAGACTCGTATTGGATGGAAAAAAGACGGCCACCTGTTCAGGTCTTATTTTTTATGAGCTTGAAAATGAGCCATTGCCAACAACAGAGGATTACAGCATCATTTTGGAC
>DATBUB010000137.1:0-2682 GCA_036516555.1 Bacillaceae bacterium | reverse complement strand
TTTGTTGGATAGTAGGATTATAAAAGTAATTTAATCTCGTTTTAAATATTGCTTATTAGCTCTTCGCTACTCTCCTTGTCTCTTATATACCGTGTACAAGGAGTTTTTTAATTTTAAAAAGCAACGCTATTTGCGATGCCCTATTAATTGTTATATTGGGAATGCCACTAACTCTTATATTAATTCACGTTAAACTAATATATAAATTTAAATAGTGCGAACTATCTTTTCCAAATTTCGGCGGCGGATTTCCACCAAAATAGAATTCTCAATTTAATAAAGGAAGGGTGCTGACATTCCTGCACCCTTTTCCCCATTAGTTCCTATCAGCCGGAACTTCCAGCTTCCCCTTTTCCTCTACTTGTTTACTCCATACAGAGTACTCCCTGGCGTACACGGGCATACAAACTTCTACATCTGTTTTATATTCTTTTAGTACCTCCGTTTGCGATCTGATTGAAGAGCCATAAAAGATGGAGAGCGTAATTTTATAACCATGCTCCAACTGCCGGGCTCTTCTTCTCAACATCTCTAAACCACTTGGAGTCACGTCCCGGTAAAGCTCGGTTATCCCCTTTTCTTTCCGGTTAAAATACTCGCTTTCCATTTGTAATAGCTGTTTATCCTTGGCTGCATATAACCCAATCATTAGAACAGCATCTTCAAGCATGTGTTCAACGGTCGGAATCCACTTTATGGTTTGGGCATCGCTGTCCTTTCTGGAAAAAATATCTAATTTCTTAAGCAGCCACACCGGAGCACTATTTTCGGATAAGAACATTTGGTATTCCGGGTTAATGCCTCCATCATTGGCATGAGCCTTTCCAATCAGTATCTGAGCCGTTATTGCCCCCATGTTATCAACTCCCCATAGTTTCTAAGGCCATTATATTTATTTGTTTATAGAATCATTCAAAAAAATCTCCACTATATAATCCCAACCTTCTTCAGCGCATAATCAATTCCATCTTCACTGGACTTCTTCGTTACGAAGTCCGCCGCCCTTTTGACTTTTTCATTGGCATTCCCCATGGCGATGCCCAGTCCCGCCATTTCGAGCATGTCTATGTCATTCTCCCCATCTCCGAAGGCAACAGCCTCGGATGGATCGATGCCAAAGTATTGAAGCATTTTTAAGATGGCCAGCGATTTGGCCACGTTTTCCTGCAGGACGTTCAGTACAAAAGGGTGCCATCTGTGAAAGGTCAGGTGAGGAAACTTTTGAATGTATTTGGCAACCGTCTCGTCCGCCGCATACAAGCACATTAAGTACACTTCTTTGGTATAGATCTCCCGGTCGATGGCGGGGTAATCTTTCAGAAACAAGGTTTCCTTCAACGCCTTCAAGATTTCCTTGTTTCTTACACCATTCATGAAAAAGTCTTCCGTATAGAAGGACAGGCCGTGATTCTCGGAATGGGCAAAATCATATACCTCGCGGATAACCTCTTTCTTCATCGGCATTTTATGGATAACTTCGTCCTTGTGCTTGGCATATCCGCCATTGGCTGTGATGAAGGTATCGATGCCGAGTTCCCTTACTTCATGGCACATGGACAGCGGCCTGCCGGTTGCAGCTGCCACCTTTATTCCCCTATCTTTTAACGCACGGATAGCTTCTTTTGTACTCCTCGGGATGCCGCCATCCTTATAATGGGTAAGCGTGCCATCCACATCGAAAAAAACAATTTTGCAATTCATAGAAATCTCCTTTATACACGTCAGTGACAAAAATAATAAGACAACCTTTCGCTGCCCTATCCAGCTGAAAAAACAACTATTTCTATCCTTTTTCATTTTCCAAGAAACATTTCCCATGCATTGGAACACGATCGGAAAAATCCAGATCATCCATTCCGTTGCATATTTCCCATTGATCCTTACAATGACTTTTTAGAGAAACATGCTATGCTCCCCCCTAAGACACTGGCACACCATCCATTATATAACAAAAATAGGTGTCTTTTTTAAATCTTCAAATTTTATATCGGCTTCTCTATGCGAATATTTCAATCCTCACCCCCTTTCACTCATCCCTGTATATTTCACCCGCCACACAAGCAAACTAACAAGAAAAAGCCGGGTAATGATGAAACGTCTCATTAGAATTTTGGCCTTCAATCCTGTAAAATAAGGTCTATGTTTAGGGTGACTAAATAATTATTCATACATAGCGGAGGGGATTTTATTGGGTAAATCGCTCGTAAAGGACTCTCCTCGGCAACGGGAGAGCACCGATAAGATATGGACGCGGGATTTTATTTTGATCTGCCTGTCCAATTTTTTTGTTTTTCTGGGATTTCAAATGACCCTGCCGACCATTCCCCTTTTCGTTGAAGAATTGGGGGGCAATGACCAGCTCATTGGGATTGTCGTCGGGATTTTCACATTCTCGGCTCTTCTCCTTCGGCCATATGCCGGACATGCCCTGGAGTCACGGGGCAGACGCTTTGTCTATCTGACCGGACTGGGGATATTCGTGCTTTCGGTCGGTTCCTTCGGATTTGCAAAGAGCATGCTTTTCCTGTTCATGATGAGGATTATCCAGGGGGTCGGCTGGGGATTTTCGACAACCGCTTCCGGCACCATTGCAACCGATTTAATTCCTGCTAAAAAACGT
This sequence comes from Bacillaceae bacterium, assembly GCA_036516555.1. GTDB lineage: Bacteria > Bacillota > Bacilli > Bacillales > Bacillaceae_C > DATBUB01. The sequence continues at coordinate 62 of DATBUB010000137.1, read as the reverse complement.
GGGGAAGGTATGGGGTATTATGGGTTGTCAGGGAATATTGCCTTGGCCTTGGGGCCGACGCT
>DATBUB010000136.1:0-25265 GCA_036516555.1 Bacillaceae bacterium | reverse complement strand
GCACCCACACAACTCCCATCGAAGAAGTTTTTTTGCCGCCCATAATGGATAAAATAGATATATATACATTGATTGAGACGGAGTGCACCTTAAGCGAGGAGGGATCGGCCGAGATGAGTATAACTCCCGAACAGCGTATTGAATTGCACGGCTTCAATAATTTGACGAAAACGCTGAGTTTCAATATGTATGATATTTGCTATACACGGTCAAAGGAAGAACGCGAAGCGTACATTGATTATATTGATGAGCAATATAATGCGGAGCGGCTGACAAAAATTTTGGAGCATGTGGCTGAGATCATCGGCGCCCATGTCCTTAATATTGCCAAGCAGGATTATGTGCCGCAGGGTGCGAGTGTAACCATGCTGGTGTCGGAAGGACCTGTCGTGGAAGTTCCGGCCGAAGCGTATAAAGAATCGCCCGGCCCATTGCCGGATAATGTCGTGCTTCAGCTGGACAAGAGCCATATTACAGTGCATACGTATCCGGAATATCATCCGGATGAAGGGATCAGCACTTTCCGGGCGGATATCGATGTTTCCACTTGCGGGGAAATTTCTCCGCTGAAAGCCTTGAACTATTTGATCCGTTCCTTTGAAACAGATGTGATGTCGCTCGATTATCGGGTAAGGGGATTCACCAGGGCAAAGGATGGGCACAAGCTGTTTATCGATCACGATATTAATTCCATCCAAAATTACATTCCCGACGATCTGAAGGAAACCTTTGATATGATTGACGTCAACGTGTATCAGGAACATATTTTCCATACGAAGTGCAAGCTGAGGGATTTCGACTTGAATAACTATTTATTCGGTTATTCAAAGGATGAGCTTCATGAAGACGAAGTAGAAGAAATCACCGAGAGACTCAAAACCGAAATGGATGAAATCTTTTATGGGAAAAATATTACTCCCGGCCAGTCCTATTCATGAAAGCACACCCTCCGAGACAATGCCGCCTCTCGGAGGGTGTGTTTATTTTTGTGCAAGATTTTGAGCGGTGTCCGATGCTTTTAAGTCCGCCGACAGCTGGGCGCTTAAATCATGGGGATAGTAAAAGCCTTTGGCGATCATATAGTTGGCAATCACTTCATGTGTGTTGATGGCTTCTCGCAAGTGATTCCTCAGCACGGCCCTCAGTTCAGGTGTAGCCGTTTCGGTTATGGCTACCCCGTAGTTTCGCACTTCCGCTTTAGCCGAGATGAGAAAATCGGTTGCGATGACCTGATCGGACATGCCAGCCACGCCGGCCATCTTTTTCAGCAATTCAATCATGATTTTTCCTCTGCCTCCTGTCCTCCGATGACCTGTTCCAGTTCCTGAAGATGCCGTGTACTTAATGTGGAATAGCCCTCCAAAATCTTCTTTAATTCCCCATCCTTTGCCAAGCCGCTCATTGTCGTGGCTTTTGTCAATGCCAGGCTTTTCGCAACGAATAATTCGTGGACATCCAGCGACTCGTGAAGCCCCAATTTCTTTGCCATTCTATCACTCCGTCATTTTTCTTCTTATCATTTCAGGTGCGTCGTTTATTTATACTGCATATTCGGCACGTATTGGTGGGAAAATACCAGTGCTAATGATGAATGGCAGTTATGATATTTGATTACAGGGTTGAGAAGAAGTGAAAAAAGCGCAGTAACCGAGTTAATTGCACTGAAACCGAGTTAATTGCACTAGATCCAAGCTAATTGCATCGAAACCGAATTAATTGCACCGAAACCGAGTTAATTGCACCGAAACTGTGTTAATTGCATTAGATCCAAGCTAATTGCACCGAAGCCGAGTTAATTGCACTTGAACAAAATTTATTGTACTGAAACCGTGTTATATGCACCGAAGCTGTGTTAATTGCACTAGATCCAAGCTAATTGCACCGAAACCGTGTTAATTGCACTTGAACAAAATTTATTGCATTGAAACCCGTATTAATTGCACTAGATCCAAGCTAATTGCATCGAAACCGAATTAATTGCACCGATACCATGTTAATTGCACCGAAACCGTGTTAATTGCACTTGAACAAAATTTATTGCATTGAAACCGCGTTAATTGCACTGAAACCCGTGCTAATTACACTGAAAAAAATTATTGCACCAAAACCATGTTAATTGCACTGAAAAAAAATTTATTGCACTGAAACCGTGTTATATGCACCGAAACTGTGTTAATTGCACTAGATCCAAGCTAATTGCATCGAAACCGAATTAATTGCACCGAAACCATGTTAATTGCACTTGAACAAAATTTATTGCACTGAAACCATGTTAATTGCACTTGAACAAAATTGAAACCGAATTAATTGCACCGAAAACAAATTAATTGCACCGAAACCGAGGTAATTGCACCAAATTCAAATTACAACGAAAACTTTATTCCATTAACCCAAGCGATGAGCCAAAAATTCCCCCTACTCTTCATATAAAGACAAAGAAATAAACGATCGGAGGTGAAAACGCCGTGATTAAAGGGACACTTGCTTTGCATGAAACGATTGAAACGCATGAACTCATCAATTTTAAAACGGTTTGCCTGCTGAGGTCGAAGCTTTCTCAGGGAGTCTGCTTCAATAATGAGTTGAAGGCACTGATGGAGAAGGATGTCGAGCAGTCCATCAAGGATATCAGGGAACTAGTCCATTTTTACAAGGAGAGCCAGCTGCTGCAATAAGTCTGAGGAGGTTGAAAAAAATGCAGGATTATTTGGATCCAAGGAATTCGGAAGGGATGCCGGATTTGGCCGATTCAGCTTTTGCGATGGATTTTTTGCTGAATGTCAAAACAGGCATCCGCAACTATTGTTTTGCCATTACGGAAACGGCAAATCCAAACCTGAGAAATATTCTTCAAAAGCAGATGGAAGCAGCAATTGATTTGCATGAAGAGCTTTCGGGATTGATGATGAAGCAGGGATGGCTTCACCCCTATAACGTTAAGGAGCAATTTCCGGTTGACCTGAAGTCCGCAGAGACGGCGGTGGAGATTGCCGAAATGGAACTGTTCCCTGTAGATACCGACAGACGTGGAATGTTTGCGACCCCGCATAAATAGGGTTGTTTTCCGAAGGCAAACACACAGCATGCAGGGAACGGATGCAGTCTCCCCTTCGTGATGCTCCATTAATTATTACGGGGAGCGGCCGAATTCGGGGGAGGTTCCCAAACCCGAAACCAAAACAATTGTGGCGATATACAATAAGGATGGTGAAAAGGATGAAGGCCGTTACATATCAGGGAATCAAGAATGTACAGGTGAAGGAAGTGAAGGATCCGGAAATCCAAAACCGCGAGGATGTGATTGTAAAAATTACGTCGTCCGCCATTTGCGGCTCTGATTTGCACCTGATCCATGCGATGATCCCGAACACGCCGACCGATTTTGTCATTGGCCATGAGCCGGTTGGAATTGTAGAGGAAACCGGACCGGATGTCACCCACCTGAAAAAGGGGGACCGGGTCATCATCCCATTTAACGTGGCATGCGGCGAATGCCGTTTTTGTAAAAATGCTCTCACCAGCCAGTGCGATACGTCTAACCCGCATGGAGAGATGGGCGGATTTTTCGGCTATTCGGAAACCACAGGAGGGTTCGCCGGAGGCCAGGCAGAGTATATGAGGGTTCCGTACGGGAATTATACGCCATTTAAAATTCCCGAGGACTGCGAACTGGAGGACGAAAAGCTTGTTCTGATTGCCGATGCCGCTTCCACCGCTTATTGGAGCGTCGACAATGCGGGGGTAAAGGACGGGGATACGGTGGTCATTCTTGGATGCGGACCGGTCGGATTGCTGGCACAGAAATTTGCCTGGCTGAAAGGGGCCAAACGGGTCATTGCAGTTGATTATATCGATTACCGGCTTGAGCATGCAAAGCGGACAAACAAGGTGGAGACCATCAATTTCGAACGTCACAAAAACACCGGGGAACACATTTGGGAGATGACAAAAGGCGGAGCAGATATCGTCATCGATGCAGTCGGGATGGACGGAAAGTTTACCCCGCTTGAGTTTTTGGCAACCGGGCTGAAGCTCCACGGAGGGTCCATGGGAGCCATCGTCATGGCCACTCAGGCTGTCCGGAAAGGCGGTACTATCCAGATTACGGGTGTATACGGCGGAAGGTACAATGCGTTTCCTCTTGGGGACATCTTCCAGCGGAACATCAACCTCCGGACAGGCCAGGCGCCGGTCATTCCGTATATGTCACACCTTTATAACACCATAAATGAGGGAAAAGTTGACGTAGGGGATGTCATCACCCATGTGCTGCCGCTAAGTGAGGCGAAGCATGGTTATGAAGTGTTTGATACAAAGATGGAAGATTGCATCAAGGTGGTATTGAAGCCATGAAAAATGGAGCCTTAGATTGGCTCCATTTTTTATTTTTGATTGAAAGGTACAGCTTTCCAAAACTGGTATATATGCATGTCGATATTTGCTATAATTCAGAAGTGGAATAACCAGACAGTTAAAAAAATTTATAAAAATGGAGAATGGAATATGGGGAAGATTTCCTTGAGGATGAAGATGTTTATTTTTTCATTCATCCTGGTTGTGTTTTCTGTGGTGACGAGCGGCTGGTTCATGATTCACAATATTTCCGTGGCTTTTGAGAAGGAAATCGGTGCACGGGCCATCGCCATCGCCCGAACGGTTGCACAGCTGCCGGAAATCAAAAGCTATGTTGGGGAGGAAGGCGGCTCCGCAGTCATCCAGCCAATTGCGGAAAGGGTGAGGCTGGCGACGGATGTCGACTATATTGTCGTTTTTGACATGGACCGGATCAGGTATTCGCATCCCTCTGAAAGCAAGCTCGGTACACCTTTTGAGGGAGGGGACGAACAAGCTTCTTTGTCGGAGCATGAATACATCTCAAAGGCACAGGGCGTTCTCGGGTATGCCATCCGTGCTTTTGTACCGGTTATGGATGAGGAAGGCGTTAAGCAGGTGGGCGTTGTGACGGTGGGCATTCTTTCACCAACGCTGCACAGCCTGATCGTCGACTATCGGAATGACATGCTTATATCACTGCTTTGGGGACTGTCAATCGGGCTGGTGGGTTCTTTTATCATCGCGAATCACTTAAAAAAACAGACGCTCAATCTGGAACCGTATGAAATTGCACGGCTGGTGGAAGAGCGGTCCAGCATGATGCAGGCGATGGATATCGGGATATTGGCAACGGATGCGCAGTCGAACATCATCTTTATGAACCGGCTGGCGAAACAGTATACCAAATTTTACGAGGATGCCGCTACCTTGACTGACCTATTTCCGGACACGTGGCTGGCAAAGGAAACACATAGCCGCAATGAGGTCATTTATCGCCCTCTGCTTTGCCATGACGTGATGTACCTGGTCCGCATTTATCCGATTATGGTAAAAGACCGATCGGCCGGCTCCCTCATCATGATGACGGACCGCCAGGAGGCCCACATTCTCGCCGAGGAATTGACGGGGATCAAGACGCTTGTGGATGCGCTGCGTGCCCAGAACCATGAATACATGAATAAGCTGCACAGCATTGCTGGGCTGATCCAGCTGGACCGTTCGGAGGAAGCGCTGAATATGATCGTGGATGAAATATCCGACGAACAGGATGTCATTCAGTTTTTAAAGGATTACATTTCTGATTACTCGGTGCTCGGGCTGCTGCTCGGGAAACGTTCGAGGGCCAAAGAGTTAGGGGTCACGTTTACAATTGACGGGACATCCTATTTAACTGAAATCATGAATGGGTTCTCAAGCGGGGACATCGTGACGATTGTCGGCAATTTGATCGATAATGCCATGGAAGCCTGTCTGGATAAAGAGGAAAAAAAGGTCAGCCTGTTTCTCCAGGGAGATGCGGACAGTCTGGTGATCGGTGTTCGCGACAGCGGAAGCGGCCTTCCTCTTGTGCCGGAAAAGGTGTTTGAATACGGATTCAGTACGAAGTGTAGTGAAGGGCGCGGAATTGGGCTGGCGCTTGTAAAACAGATTGTAGAGTCGAATAAAGGGAATATCGCTTTACGTTCCCATCCGGGTGTGGGAACGGAGATTACGATTACAGTGGGGAGAGTACTTGGGGATGAAAGAGATTACAGTGTTTATCGTGGAAGACGATCCAATGGTGCTTGATGTCAATAAAGGTTTTTTGGACAGGATGCCGGGGTACGCACTTGTCGGAGAGTCCTTATCCGGAAAGGATGCATTGCAGCACATAAAAAAAATCAGGCCTAACCTCGTGCTTTTGGATATGTACCTTCCGGATGTGTCCGGGCTGGATATCTTAATGGAGCTCCGGTCTGAACGGGTGCCGTGTGACATCATCATGATTACGGCAGCGCGCGATGCCGTTACCATCCAGGAAGTCGTGCGGCTTGGGGCGGTGGACTATATTGTCAAGCCGTTTCGTTTTGGACGTTTCCAAAAGGCATTGGATGACTACGAGAAGATGGTGAAAAAAATTAAAGGGCTGGAGCAGCTGAAACAGGAAGACATTGACGAATGGATCGGAAGTTCGGAAGAGGAGCCGGAACTGCCAAAAGGCCTGAATGAACTGACCATGAAACAAATCATGCTTGGCCTGGTGGCGGAAGGTAAGCCTGTCACGGCGGAACAGCTGGCCAGCAGTGTGGGAATGGCCAGGGTGACGGTACGCAAGTATCTTGACTTTCTTGTCTATAAGGAAAAAGCTTCAATTGAAATGCAATATGGCAGTGTTGGACGTCCGTCAAACTATTATTCATTAAAGTAGATACCAAAAAGAACAAAACGTTCAATATTTTCATAATGTTGTATTTTACGCCAGGAAAATTAAAATAACATTAATCTGATGATTAAGGTAATGGAGGAGCCACTTGTATCTGCATTGGAGTTATGTAAGAGTTTGTCTTTCCATTATGGCATGGCTGTTGATCATGATTGCCGGCTGCAGTTCTGAATCCTATCCCGAGGATTTTGAACAGCTCAGCGAGGATGAGAGGATAGTCATCCGCTTCTCCCATGTGGTCGGGGAGGATACGCCAAAAGGGTTGGCGGCCAGGAAGTTTGCCCAGCTTGTCAAGGAACAAAGCAATGGGTACGTCGAGGTCCAGGTCTTCCCAAACGGCTTCCTTTATAAAGATGGAGAAGAAATGGAAGCGCTTTTAAAAGGGGATGTCCAAATGATTGCACCTGCCACGTCCAAAGTGACATCACTCATTCCAGAGTGGTCGGTGATCGATCTTCCTTTTGCCTTTGACAGTAATGAGGAAGTGCATGAATATCTGGACGGACCCGCAGGCAAGAAACTTATTTCAAAGTTTGACGGTCAAGGGCTGCACATGCTCGGGGTATGGGATAACGGTTTTAAACAGATCAGCAACAGGGATTATCCGATATACGGACCGGAAGACCTTCGGCAGTTGAGGATGAGGATTATGCCAAGTGACATCATTTCCAAGCAATTTTTAACCGCAGGAGCCATACCGAAAAAAATTGATTTCAACATTTTATTTCATCACCTTGAAAACGGGGATGTGGACGGCCAGGAAAATACGCTTTCCAATATCGCCAGCAAAAACATCCATTTACTTCAAAATTACTTGACTATGAGCAACCATGGATATTTGGGATATGTGCTTTTGACCAACAAGGAGTTTTGGGACGAACTTCCGGAGCCGGTCCGTGACATCATCATGGACGCGCTTGAGGACGTCAGCGAATGGGAATGGGAAAACGCCCATAAGCTCAACGCTCAAAAGCTGGAAGAGCTGGAGAAATGCAAGTGCATTGACATTTACCATCTGTCAGATGAAGAAAGAAGAGTATGGGAAGAAGCGTTTAGCCCGGTATATGACTACTATAAAGAACGATTCGGGTCCGAGTATATCGATGCTCTCCCAAAACATGCAGAACCAGCGGAGTGACATTTTTATGAAAAGTAAATGTAAGGGCTTACTATGCTATTGAACATAACTGTTAAAATTATGTATAAAAGGGTAATATTTCAATCCTTTTTACTATAGAAAATTCAAGCTCTACACAAAACAGGGGGTTAAGAAATGAGAAAACTGGTTATCGCAAGCCTAATTGCACTGCTTGCCATCTTTGCGGCGGCGTGCGGAGGCAAAAGCTCAGGCGGGGAAAAGTCGGGTTCTTCGGACAAGCCGATCATCATCAAATTCTCCCACGTTACATCCATTGACAGTGTAAAGGGGAAGGCAGCCGAGCGTTTTAAAGAACTTGTGGAAGAAAAAACAGGCGGTAAAGCAAAAGTGGAAGTATATCCTTCTTCCCAATTATATGGAGATAATGATGAATTGGATGCGCTTGTTTCAGGGAACGTTCATATGATCGCTCCTTCTGTAACCAAGATGGTCAAGCTCGATCCCCGCTGGCAGTATGTAGATATGCCATTCCTGTTTGAAGATCAGAAACATGCACAAAAGTTCTTCGAAAGCGATGTCGCAAAGAAGATTTTGAACAGTGATCAGCTGGCAAGCAACGATATTATGGGTCTTGTATTTTGGGAGAATGGGTTTAAACATTTCACCAACAACAAGCAAACATTGAAAAAGCCGGAAGACTTCAAGGGTCTGAAATTCCGTGCACAGGCAGGAAAGGTGCTCGAAGCCCAATTTAAAGCTCTTGGTGCAGGAAGTGCCACGATCGCATTCGGTGAAACGTATGCTGCGTTGCAGCAGGGAACCGTTGATGGACAGGAAAATACGTACAACAACATCGACACGCAAAAATACCAGGAAGTCCAAAAATACATGACACTCAGCGAGCATGGCCGTCTGGACTATGCGGTTTTCGTCAACAAGCCATTCTGGGAAGGAATGCCAGAGGATATCCGCAAGCAGGTGGAAGAGGCTTTGAAGGAAGCAACGGAGCTTGAGTGGAAATTGGCGGCGGAAGAAAATGCGGCCAGCCTGGAGAATATCAAAAACTCTGGGAAAATGGAAGTTTTGGAACTGACAGACGAAGAAAAAGCTGCACTGAAAGAAGCTTTGCAGCCTGTATATGATGAGTTCGAAGACGTCATCACTTCCGAGCTGATTGAAGGTATTCGCAAGCTGAAGTGACAATGAGGGTGTCGATCGCTAATCTGGTCGGCACCCCCGTCTTTTTTATGGTGAAAGAAAGGAAAGAAGGGGTGCGATACATGAAGAAATGGAAAAAAGGCTGGGACCTGCTTGAGGAAATATCCGCAGGGACGTTCTTCTTTGCAGGAATTACACTTATTTTTTATGGAGTCATCATGCGTTATGTGTTCAATGAGCCGAAGGCCTGGGTGGAAGAAGTGGTCAGATATCTGATCATTTGGGGGACATTCATTGGATTTGCCATTGCCTTGAGGCACAATCAGCATATCCAGGTTGATATTTTATACGATAAGCTCTCAGGGAAATCAAAGCGAATCATTGATTTTTTTGCTACATCCGTCAGCATCATATTTTGCATTGCTTTTACGTACTATGGCGCGATTTTGGTGGAGGCCCGGTATCACTCGGGGATGGTGTCCCTTGATGTAGGGATTCCAATGTGGATCATCTATTTGATTCTTCCGATTTCGGGGATCCTTTTTTTACTGAGATTTATCGAACGGCTTGTTCAGCTGATCCGCGGAAAGGATGTCCAATATGATAATCCTGTTACTTAGTATATTTTTTCTATTACTCTTGCTCAGGGTTCCGATTGCCATTAGTCTTGCCCTTTCCACCATGGTGATGCTTGTAATGGGCGATTTCAATATGAATATGGTCCCGCAGCGCGTATTCACGGCTTTGGACTCATTCCCGATGATGGCCATCCCCGGGTTTGTCCTGGCAGGTGTGCTGCTTGCACGCGGCGGCATTTCCAAATACTTGATTGAGGCTCTGCGTGCATGGGTCGGCCATCTGCCTGGAGGCTTGTCCGTTGTCACCATTCTGGCATGTATGATTTTTGCAGCCATTTCGGGTTCCAGTCCCGCAACGGCTGCAGCAATCGGGTCGATCATGATTCCGGCCATGGTGAATGCCGGCTATGACAAAAAATACTCCATGGGACTCGTGGCAGCGGCTGGCACACTCGGTATTCTAATTCCTCCAAGCATTCCGCTGATCATTTACGGGATTACTGCAGAGGAATCCATCGGAAAACTTTTCATGGCAGGAGTCATTCCCGGAATCCTTCTAGGGGGAGTATTGATTGTTTCCGCTATTTTCTATGCCAAGAAAAACGGCTATGGAAGAGGAGAGAAGGCTTCATGGGAAATGCGCGGAAGAAGTTCGCTCAAAGCAATTTGGGGAGCCTTCCTTCCATTTTTGATATTAGGAAGTATTTACAGCGGGGTCGTTACTCCGACAGAGTCGGCTGTCATTGCTGTATTTTACGGTATCATCGTTTCAGTTTTCATCTATCGTGAACTCCATTGGAGAGATATACGCCCGATCATTGTTGAATCGATCAACATCACGGCGATGATTTTCCTCATCATCGGTGCGGCAAGCCTGTTTGGGCTTTACTTGACGAATGCACAAATTCCACAGGAAGTCGGAGCATGGATTGCTGAGAGTGAATTGAATAAATGGATGTTCATCATCATTGTAAACCTGCTATTTTTCGTACTTGGAATGTTCCTTGAGGCGGTCTCAATCATTTTGATTACGCTGCCGATTTTGCTTCCGATGCTTGTGTATTTTGACATCAACCTGATTCACTTTGCCATCATTATGACGATCAATATGGAACTGGGTATGATTACCCCCCCAGTTGGACTCAACCTGTTCGTGGTGAGCGGCATATCCAAAGAGAAACTTGGCGCAGTGGTGAAAGGGGTCATACCATTCATCCTAATCATGATCCTGGTGCTTGCAATAGTGGTAATATTCCCGCAGCTGTCACTTTGGCTGCCGGAGCAGATGCAATAAATTTGTGTAAAGGGTCCTTTGAGGCCCTCTTTTTTTATGGGGAGAAACCGTTCGAAAAAATGGAAATGCAGTTTCATGAGGAACCGGAAAAAAGTATACTGAAAGTAATAAATAATAATCAGATAGGATGGCTGGACTATGTATTTTCCGGAGAAGAACCAAGCTTGGACTGCTGGGGCCATTATTGCAGGTGGAGCGTTTCTGAATCTGTTCATAGGGGTCCGGCTAGTATTGGAACATGAACTGCTTGCCAAAAATATTATAGCGTTCATTGTATTTTCATTGATAAGCGGTTTCGCAGCTTTTATGCTGGTCAGATTCCAGTACAGGCGTGCCTTTCCAATTTATTTGCTGGGGCTCATCATCGGCTTTATCGAAATGTACCGACACTTCAGCCGAGACATGTCCGGCTGGGGAGATCTTGCCGGAGTGATGTCCTTGCTTACGTGGTCCATCATTGGTTTGGGAGCAGGCATCCTTGTCCAGCTGATCGGACATCTCATCCGAAAAAAAGAATAGCAGTTTGCGTGAATTCGCAAACTGCTTTTTGATTATGTGCTGGGGTAAAGACCTTTCCATACGACATCCAAATAATGCTGCCTGTCTGTATCGCCTTCCGTGCTGATGACGAGGATTCTGGAATCAGCATCAAGCTGGATATCCCTGCAGGCGTCTTTGTTCCCTCCGGACAGGAGATGAAACACCAAACCTATCGGTGCGGCACCTGACTCTCCGGACACAATTTTCACATCGTCCCCAAGCGGATTGCCCAATACCCTCATGCCAAGGGCTGCAATGGAATCATGGCAGGAGAAGGACGCATGCGCATACTGTCTTAAAATACGGTATGCTCTTGGATTCGGTTCTCCGCATGCCAACCCGGCCATGATGGTGTTCATGTCACCCGTCACTATTTCCATGGTTCCATCTGTGCTGGCGAATGAGCGATAAAAGCAATCGGCCAGCTCCGGCTCGACTACGATGATTTTCGGAGCGTTATCTTTATAGTGCTGCTGGAAGTAAGCAGCGATGGCGGCAGGGAATGAGCCGACACCAGCCTGGAGGAACAGGTGGGTTGGGGGCTCCTCGAGTTCCTCAATCATCTCCTGTGCCAACGCTCCATATCCTTGCATGATCCATAAAGGTATTTCGTCATACCCATCCCATGCTGTATCCTGAACCATAATCCAGCCGTTTTCCTCAGCAAGCTCCGCACACATTCTGACCGTGGCATCATAATTGACCTCGGTGATATCGGCATGGGCGCCTTCATTGCGTATAGCTTGCAGGCGCTGAAGGGAAGAACCTTTTGGCATATAAATCACTGATTTCTGGCCGAGCTCCCGTGCAGCCCAAGCCACTCCCCGTCCATGGTTTCCATCTGTGGCGGAAATGAAGGTAAGCTCCCCGAGCTGCTCTTTCACTTGGGGTGACTGAAGCTCCTCAAAGGAAAGGCTGCCGATGTCTCTCCCAAGTCGGTCGGCAAGGTATTTGCCGATGGCGTAAATGCCGCCCATAACCTTGAAAGCATTGAGTCCGAATCGTTTGGATTCATCCTTTACACGGATTTCGGCCACATTCAAGTAATCTGCCAATCTCTTTAATGAGATGAGCGGTGTATTTGAATACAGAGGGTGGGTCTTTTGAAATTTGAGTACGCTTTCAATGGTTTCGTCCGCAAAATGATCCAGCTCATCAGGATTGTATTCCGGTGAATAAAATTGGTTCTTTACCCATTTGATCTTTGCTTGTGCTGTCGTTTTCAGGGTTCATCACTCCCGTTTAGTATTATGCTTTCAAGCTTAATCTACCATGCCGGGTGAGGAAAATCGATAGGAAATGAGAAAGCTGCTTACGCGGGTGAGCGTAAACAGCTTTCAAGTCATTGCATATCGATGATAATGGGCTCTTCTTCTTCATTGCCGGCGATTGGATCCTCGATGAAAAGCTTCATCGCAGCTTTTCCAACAATGTTGGTGGAAACAGCATCTACCGTTCCGCCAATGATGCCTCCCGCCAGCGGAACCATTTTCCCTAGATTGAGGATTCCTTTTTCCCCGAACTTTGTCAGGAGACGGTAACCGACTGCTTGGTTGATTTTCTTGATGATTTCATATGGAATCCGTTTGATGCCGGTGACTGCAAGCTTTCTCCCGATTTGGATGCCCGCATTTTTGAGAATATCTTTGGCGCTGTTTCCGGCAAGGCAGGCATACACAAAGGATTTAACCTGATCATCCTTCACATCGTAGCCTCCCATATGGGCAATGGCTGCCACCATTCTCATTTGTACCAGAATGACGCTTGTAATGTTAGCGGGAACGGCAACGGGCAATGTCACAATTCCTCCCAGTCCCGATAAAAATCCGCTCGTCGCACTTTTCGTATTCTGCCAGCGGATCAGGCTAGTGACTTGTTCTTCCAGAGATCCGCCCTTTCTCCTGTAGTTCTCTGCCAGTTCGATGGCAGTATCGATGCCCGGAATACCTCCGTTGACGGCTTTATCATATGACCAGTCCAGCGCTTTCAAAATGGCATCATGTGTTAAGGATTTTTTCTGTTTAGTCAATTATGCTCACCATACCCTCTTTATGTATGGTGAAATTATACTACAAAATGGCTAAATATGTATTCGTTTTTTTATATGGAGTAGATTCGGACACCGCTTTTCAATATACTTTCAACTCTTCCCTGGCTTTCAAGATAATCTAAATGTCCAACCACTTCAGACATGACAAGGGAAAATTGTTTTTCGTATACATCTTTGTAGCAGGCTTTAGCGATGTCGCTGCCGGTTTTGTGCCCTTTTTGTATCAGCTTCAAAAACCGTTCCGCTTTGGCTTCCATACCATTCAGCCTTTTTTGAATCAGTTCATCCGCGCTTCCCATGACGCTCCCGTGGCCTGGAAAAAGGTGTTCAGCCTGCAGATGAAGGCACTTTTGCATAGACTGCCGGTGCTGGCTTAAACTCGCAAGCCTTCTGCCTGAGGGGTCCGGTTCGACAAGTGCGTTGCTGGAAATATGTTCAATGAGCAAATCTCCTGAAAACAACCTTTTGTTCAGAGGGTCATAAAAAGCGACCTGATCGGGTGCATGCCCTGGTATTTCGATCATATCGAAGCCAAGGAAGGAGTGTTGCGGAATACTTTTTAGATCACCTTCCAACGTTAGCGAGCGGTTTTTTTCAATAGCCGCAATTAAATATTCGACTTGCCTTCTCCCTGCTTCACCGCTCCCCATCTCTTCATAGAGGCGGGCGAAAAATTGGATTCTCGCCTTCATGAACTCCGGATCCCTTTTCAGCCGTGGAAAAGCAAGTGGATGGGCATACACGGGGACCGGATGTTTCGAAACGATCCTGTTGACGAGGCCAACATGGTCGGCATGGTGATGAGATAGGAGTATATGGGTCAAATCATGAAGGGAAACGTTCATTTCCCTAAGGGCGCGGTTCAGTGCAGCCCAACACTCTTCATTGTCCAATCCGGCATCTATCAATATCAGGTTCTCATCATGTTTAATAAGGAAAAAATTTATGCTTTTCAAGGTTGATGGAACGGGTACGACGATTGGAATAACGTCATTTTGTATGGTTGGCGTCAAAAAAATCACTCCTTGTGCTGGCCAGGCTTACAATCCACCTAAATGGTAGCACAAAGAGCAAGAAGGGATGAAACATTTCTATTAATCTGGACTTCTCGCGTACAAGACGGAAAGAAGAATCAGCATGACAATATCCAGCCTGGCCTGAAAGGCAAAGTGAAGCAATCCCGAATGAAGGGAGGGGAGTTTTGCAAGGAAGACAGCCGCTATCATAATGCCGATCAAAGGAATGGCTGCAAGCTTTGTCCATTTATTGAACAGAATAAGGAGGCCGCAAATGATTTTAACGGCTGCCACAAAGAACATCATGTGCAGCGGATAAGGAAGCTTCAGACTGATGAATGCCTGGCTGAGTTCGCTGCTGGCCAACTTCAGCAGCCCAGAGACGAGAAATACATAGGCGACGGCGTACCGAATCCAGGCAAACGCAGGTTGCGTCATGAGCATATGAGATTTCCCCTTTCAATACTTTGCGTACGGTTACTCCATATGTATGATGGAAGAGGACAAACAATCCCGCTGATTGATATTGTAAGATGAGTGTCATAATATACGGTTCGAATTTGTGATAAAATTTTGATAACACCTTTTTGAATGCCGTGAAAAAAGGACTGGAGGCTTTGTTTATGAAAATATCAATCTTTCAAATGGAAATTGTGCCCGGAAACCCCTCTGAAAATCTCCTCAAGGTCCATCAATGGTTGGAAAAAGAGATGGCACAAAACAAACCGGACCTCATTGTTTTGCCTGAGATGTGGACCACTTCCTATACACTCGAAGACATTGAAAGCCATGCAGATGATAATGGAAACACCACTATCCCTTTCCTGCAGACTTTGGCCAAAACATTTAACGTCCATATTGTCGGCGGATCTTTTGCCAATAAAATAGATGGCAAGGTATACAATACGGCAGTCGTGGTAAACCGGTATGGGGAAGTTGTATACACGTACAACAAGGTCCATCTAGTTCCCATGCTTAATGAGCCAAATTATTTGGCCGGCGGCCAGAAGGTTCCGGAAGTTTTTGAGCTGGACGGCATTAAAATGGGCCTCATCATCTGCTATGATCTCCGTTTCCCGGAATTGATCCGCCCGCTGGCACTGGAAGGGGCAGAGGTGCTGTTCATCGTGGCGGAATGGCCAATCACCCGGTTGCATCACTGGAGAAACATCCAGATCACCCGCGCCATCGAGAACCAGATGTTTGTAGTTTCCTGCAATAATGTCGGCAGTTACGGCAATGATACGTTTGGCGGAAGCTCCATGGTGACCAATCCGTGGGGGGACACACTGCTGGAAGGTTCGACGGACAGGGAGGAAGTCCTTTCCATTGCCGTAAATGTGGAGGATACAGTGGAAATCCGGAAAAAAGTGCCGATTTTCACAAGCAGGGTCCCTCACCTGTACAAACAGGGATTGTAAGGGGAGCAGCTCCCCGTTTTTAACCGGACCGTTCATGTTTTCGCGGCTTATCACCATACATCCTAGAACGGGACAGGCATCCGATCGGTAAGAGGACTCGAACCTGAGTCCTCTTTTTGGATGTTGTGTCAAATTGGTGAATTTAACCAAAACCCCTTGCAGAATAGTGGAAAGCATTGTATATTAAGAGTGTAAAGAGAATGTGAAATGATTCACAAACAAAAATTATCAACTGATCAAGAACTCATATTTTTTTAACAAACCATGTGAATAATTTCACAAACATTTACAACAAATTAAAAGGAGTGAGAACAATGGCAAAATGGTATGAAAATCGCTGGGTCGCATTGGTTTGGGGAGCATTAAGGATTTGGCTGGGCGTACAGTGGCTGGAGGCAGGCCTGCATAAGTTAGGTGCATTTGACGCAACTGGATTTCTGCAAGGGGCAATCGTCAAGGCTGGAGGAGAATTCCCTCAAGTGCAAGGGTGGTACGCTGGATTTCTGGAAACGGCGGCACTGCCAAACGTAAAGATCATCAACATTCTTATTCCGTGGGGTGAAGTGCTGGTAGGCGTAGGGTTGATTCTCGGGGCACTGACATTGCCGGCACTGATAGCAGGTGCATTCATGAACTTGAACTTCCTGATGGCCGGTACAGTAAGCACTAATCCAATTCTTCTGACAGTCGCCATCATCCTGCTGTTCGTCCTAAAAGGAACCGCTTATTATGGAGTGGACCGGTTCATGGTCCCAGTGGCCATCACAAAGGTCAAAAACAAACATATCTTTAAAAAAATCCGGGGGGCAGCAGCTCATTAACCGAATGAAAAACAGGAACATCGCGTATAGAAAACAGAGTGGATACAATGAGGTCCACTCTGTTTTTTTATAGATGAAGATGTTAGAATAATTGGGGATACATAGTATAAATGTAAAAAAATATCCTTTTAAAGGAGGAATGAATGTGCAGCAAGCAGCAGTTAAAGCTTCGATGGGGGAAGAAAGGGAATATGCGGGATTTTGGAAACGCTTCGGTGCCATGGTCATTGATTCACTGATTTTAGTTGGGCCGCTGGTGATATTTTCAATCGTTCTGGTAGCTTCGATTGATACAATGGACCCTGACACGTCTCTTGCCCTGTATGTTCTTGTCTATGCTCTCACCATGATTGAAATTTTATTGTATTTTCCCATCTGCCATTCATCCAAATGGCAGGCGACATTCGGCAAAAGGGCTGTCGGGATAAAGGTGATCCGCCCAAACGGAGACCGTGTTTCATTTTGGCGGGCATTCGGACGTGAATGGGCAAGAGCCCTTTCCGGCATATTCTTTATCGGTTACATTATGGCAGCCTTCACGGCAAACAAGCAAGCATTGCACGATATGATTGCAGATACGGTAGTGGTCCGAGACCCGCAAAAAAAACCTAAAAAATTAGAGTGAAAAGACTTCTTTTCACTCTAATTTTTTTTGATTTCCGTATATTTTTGCCTTGGAAGGGTTGTTTTGATCCATATAAATATAGTTCTGTTTTTGTGTCATCTCTTCAAGCCGCCGAACCGCCGCTTCGAATTCCTCGTGGCTCATCTGCTTGGTGGCAAGCAGGGAACAAAGGATGGCAAATCCGATGGGTGCCGTATCAACATGAACATCCACATGCACATCGACGTCTGAATTTCCGCTTCGGTCTATGGAATTCCGGTTTTCATTGATGACTTCGATATTGTTCTGATCAGTGGCGCGGGCGGTTTGCTTTAGTTGGTTCTGCTGAGAGATGGCTGTGTTGTTATCCTTGTCAATATTCCGGATGCGTGGAACATTCGGCATTCTCATCCTGTTTCTTGGCATGTGACCACCTGCTTTGGATGAGGCGGGAAAAAGGGGTCCCGCCTGTAATCCTAAATATCAATGTCAACATTCGTATTTTGGTCTTGCTCGTTATCCTGGTCTTGATCTGATCGGACACGGGCGTTGCTTCTGCTGTTCAGGCGGACATCCACTCGGGAATTGCCTGAATTGACGACAGTGCTTCGTGCAATATTCTTATTCTGGTCGACATTCCGCACATCTGCGTCAGCGTCCGCTTCGGACCTGTTATCCACCCGGGTTTCAAAATCCGTATCAACATCCACGTTTACATCCGTTTCGGTGTTGTTGCGGTTGTCTCCCCCTGAACTGACAAAGTTGTCTCTCCCGGAGATTCTCCTTCTTCTTCTTCTTCTTGACATGAAATTTCCTCCTATCCGCTAATTTTATTGCTTAGCGAAAGATTAAAAATCGACATCAACGTCTACGTCTTGATCCTGATCGTTGTCCTGATCCTGTTCAGACCTGACGCGCGCATTGCTTCTGCTGTTCAGGTTGATATCAACACAGGAGTTACCCGAGTCGACCACAACAGCGCGTGCAACGTTCTTATTGAAGTCTTTATTCCGTACTTCGGCATCCGCATCTGCTTCAGAACGGCTGCGTACATCGTTCTCAATGTCCGAATCGATATCTACATCCACATCCACATCGCTGTTCACACGGTTCCTGCCAGTTCCCCGAAAAAAGTTTTGATTGCCGTCTCGATCAAAAGATCTCCTGCCCACTTAATTTCAGCTCCTTTATTTTTTCTCATAAACAGTTTATTCAAAGACACTTGTCGGGAATAGACGCATGGCCTCGTACATTCACACATTTATCTCATGCGTAAACAAGCATAGTGCAGGAGCGGTTGCAGGAAAGCTATGGGTGGATTATGTCGAAATTCATTTGATTCATTTTTTCCGGTTCGTGTTGTAAGAAGTTGACAGTGTTGATAGAATTATAGGAAAAGTTAAAATGTAAGCCCTTACATATATGAGAGGGGTGAAGATCTGGGGAGTTGGGGGATTTCCTGTAAGCCGGTTTGGACATTCAAAAAGGGAGGATGAAAGATGGAGAATACGCTCTGGTCCATTTTGCCGCCAATTTTGGCCATCGGTATGGTTTTACTGACAAGAAGGGTTCTTTTATCGCTTGGTGTTGGAATTGTTTCAGCTGCCTTCTTGCTTGCGGATTTCAGTTTCAAAGGAACAGCTGTAAACACTTGGGAGGCCTTCAAAGGAGTGTTCGCAGATGGGGGGGAACCCAACACATGGAATATCTTCATTCTTATTTTTATTCTGATGCTTGGTATTTTGACCGCTTTCATCAGCATGATGGGCGGGACGAGGGCGTTTGGAGATTGGATGATACGCAGGGTAAAAACCAGGGCGGGTGCCCAAATCATGACCATGATTTTGGGTGTGGTCGTATTCATCGATGACTATTTCAATGCGCTTACGGTCGGACAGGTATCCCGGCCCATCACGGATAAACACCGGGTTTCAAGGGCAAAGCTTGCCTACATCATTGACTCCACTTCCGCGCCTGTATGTGTGGTAGCCCCTGTTTCCAGCTGGGGGGCGTACATCATCGGGCTGATCGGTACCATTATTGTCACCCATGGCATCACGGAATTCAGTGCATTTTCCGCTTTTATGCAAATGATTCCGATGAACCTGTATGTCTGGGCGGCATTGGGGATGGTCCTGATTGTGGCATTGCGCGGGGCAGATTTCGGTCCTATGAAGATTCATGAGCAGCGTGCCCAGAGTACCGGTGAAGTTCACGGCACCGAAGCTGGACCATCGGCAGGCGGCGAACGGAAGCTGCCGGTGTCAGAGCACGGAAGGGTTCTGGATTTAGCTCTGCCGCTGATCATTCTTTTTGTCGGCACCATCGCGGCCATCCTGTGGACTGGTTACAGAGAGACGGCATCGGCAGGAGATCCAGTCACCCTCATGAATATGTTTGGAAATGCGGATGTCCCCAAATCACTTGTGTATGGGGGTGCTGCAAGTGTGATCACTGCCCTGATTCTGTACTTTATCAGCGGAAGCCGGAATAAAATAGCGGGGGAGAATCATGTGTGGTTAGGATTCAGGGAAGGAATCAGGTCCATGATCCCCAGCTGTTCCATTCTGATTTTGGCCTGGGCAATCGTTTCATTGATTGACCAGCTTCAGACGGGTGCGTATCTGGCTGGTATTGTGGAGCAATCCAATATCAATGTCTCCCTTTTGCCTGCCATCTTGTTTGTTCTGGCTGGATTTATGGCGTTCTCCACCGGTACATCCTGGGGATCTTTCGCCATTTTGCTTCCGATTGCCGGGGAGGTAGCGTCCGCTGCAGACATGTCCCTGATTTTGCCGATGATGGCAGCAGTTCTTGCCGGGTCCGTGTTCGGAGATCACTGTTCGCCTATTTCAGATACAACCATCCTTTCGTCTGCGGGATCAAACTGCAACCATATTGACCATGTCACTACACAAATGCCTTATGCTGTCGCAGCAGCCATCATAGCCCTTGTTGGATATGTCGCGATGGGGCTTTCAGGCAGTACGTGGGTTGGGCTGCTGATGGTTGCGGCAGGGTTGGCCTTTATGCTGTTCTTCCTGAAAAAAGCCAAGAAGATTGAGGTGGAAAGTGAAGTCATAGCCAAGTAGGAGATGGTTGCCAGTTGGGTTGGGGAACTTCTTTCTTCTGCGCCATGGAATGTTGTTTCATTAAATGAAACGCTTGAAAGCTGGAGGTGGGATCTTGTCTTTTGTATCCAAGCGAGTGAACAGTTTGCCCCCTTATTTATTTTCCGTCATACATGAGAAGAAGAAGCGGCTTATGGCGCGCGGAGTCGATGTTATCGATCTGGGTATAGGGGCTCCCGATCTGCCTGCCCCCGATTTTATTGTGGACCGGATGGCTGCGGAAATGAGAAAGCCTCAGAACCACCGGTATTCTCCATATGAAGGCGTGCACGAGTATCGTGAAGCGGTGGCGAGGTTTTACAAAAGGCAGTACGGAGTCGAACTGGATCCGGATCACGAGGTTCTGCTGCTGATTGGTTCAAAGGAGGGAATTGCCCAGCTGATATCAGCAGTGGCGGATCCGGGAGATGCTGTCCTGATCCCGGATCCCGGCTACCCGGTCTACAGGGCCGCGGTCCATCTGGCAGGAGGAGAAAGTATTTATTTCCCCCTTGATCCGGATAACGATTATGTCCCGTTGTATCATCTGATTCCGGAAGCGAGCTTAGAAAGAGCGAAACTTATGCTATTAAACTACCCTGGAAACCCCACGGGAGGAACGGTTGATCTGGATACCTTTTCCGAAGCGTCTGCCCTTGCGAAAAAGCACCGGTTTGCTTTGGCCCATGACAGCGCCTATGGCCTGGTCACGTTTGACGGCTATGAGGCCCCCAGCATCCTCCAGGTGCCCGGTGCTAAAGAGGTAGCGGTAGAGCTCGGTTCACTTTCCAAAAGCTTTAATATGACAGGATGGAGGATCGGGTATGCAGTGGGGAACAGGGAGATGATCAAGGCGCTTTCCGTTGTAAAAAGCAATACCGATACCGGGCAGTTTATACCGATACAGCTTGCAGCCGCCGAAGCATTGGACAGCGATTATTCATCCGTGAAAGCCAATAACCAAATCTATCGGGAGCGCATGGAGGTGATGCTATCAGCCCTTCAAGAGCTTGGGATAAAAGTGAAAAAACCAAGAGGCACATTTTTTATATGGGCACCTGTGCCAAAGGGGGCAACATCCGCGGGGTTTGCGGAGCAAGTACTGGAGAAGGCAGGAGTCATAGTGACTCCGGGCTCCGCTTTCGGTCCATCCGGTGAGGGCTATTTCCGCATCTCACTGTCGGTGGATACAACACGTCTTGCAGATGCAGCTGAAAGGCTGAAAAACCTCAAAATGGAGGAGGCGAGAGGATGAAGGGGGCAGTGATACCCGGCCGGCAGACAATGACTGGGGCACAGGCAATTGTCCAATGTTTGAAAAAGGAAGGGATCGGCAAGGTTTTTTGTGTTCCGGGGGAAAGCTACTTGCCGGTCCTGGATGCGCTCTTTGAAGAACCTGACATTGAATTGATCACGGCCAGGCATGAAGGGGGAGCTGCTTTCATGGCGGAGGGCTATGCCAAGGCGAGCGGGAAACCGGGGGTGGTGATGGCTACACGGGGTGTAGGTGCGGGGAACTTAACCATTGGTGTACATACTGCTTTCCAGGACTCCACCCCTATGATTGTCCTGCTCGGGCAAGTTCACAGCGGCTTTCGCGGCCGGGAAGGGTTTCAGGAAGTGGATTTGGACCGTTTTTTCAGCCATATCGCCAAATGGAGCGTGGAAATCCATGAAGCAGAACGGGTTCCCGAAATTATGCAGAGAGCCATCCGCGTTGCCCAAACCGGCCGGCCGGGACCAGTCGTGGTGTCTCTCCCGGAAGACATGCTCCCGAAGGAAGTAATGGCCTCCTTTGGTCCCCCGGTCAGAAAGCCCCGTCCGGCTCCATCTTCTGACGAAGTCAAGGAAGCGATCCGTCTTTTGGAGAAGGCTCATAAACCGCTCCTAATAGCGGGCGGAGGAGTTAAAAGCGCGGGTGCCGTTCAAGAGCTGATCCACTTTGCAGAAAAAAACGCCATCCCAGTCATCACCGCCTTTCGCCGGCATGACAGTTTTCCGAATAACCATCCTTTTTACGCCGGCCAATTGGGGCTGGGAACACATCCTCTAGTATTAAAGACTATCAGGGAATCTGACTTGGTCATAGCGGTCGGTACCCGGCTGTCTGAAGTTACAACCCAGGATTATTCCATTTTTACGGCTGGAAAAAAGCTGGTCCATATCGATATTGACCAGGAAATAATCGGGAAGGTGTTTCCCCCGGATGTCGGGATGGTAGCTGACGCAAAGGAGAGCCTGGCTGCACTGGCGGGACCGGATATCCAGCCTGCATGGCAAGGGTGGGGAGAGGCTTGCCATATGGCTTACGAAAAAGCTTCATCCATGCTGGAAATAACGGACTTCAACAAGGCAGTCATTGCCCTACTTCAGGATCGGCTGCCTAAGGGCACCATCATCACGAATGATGCAGGGAATTTTGCCGGATGGCTGCATTCCTTTTACCGTTTCAATGAGGAAAACACATATGTTGGCCCAACCTCCGGGGCAATGGGATACGGGATGCCGGCTGCCATAGGGGCCAAAGTGGCGTGTCCGGAAAAAACAGTGGTGTCCCTGTCGGGGGACGGGGGATTCATGATGACGGTCCAGGAGCTGGAAACGGCTGTAAGGCATCGGATTCCCATCATCAGCATCGTATTCAACAACCGAATGTACGGAACGATCCGTATGCATCAAGAGCTCGTCTATCCGGAACGTGTCATTGGAACAGAGCTGGGGGCCGTCCAATTTGCGGCACTGGCAAGAAGCATCGGAGCAAATGGGTACCTGGCGAACAGTCCCCAGGAGTTCGAACAGTCACTGATGGCTGCGCTCAAGTCGGGGAGGCCGTCCGTCATCGAAATCAACAGCGACCCTGAGCAGATCGCCGTTTCGCTGACCATTGAACAGATCAGGGAGAGGTCAAAAAAGAAGGCAGGAAATTTTTAAGATTACGAGTAATAGAGGAGGTTTTACTGCATGGCTGCAACATTAGTGAAGGAAAAGAAGCTGAAAAACTATATTGATGGGGAATGGGCGGACTGCCCGGATGCTGCGTACACATCGGTTGTAAATCCCGCCACAGGTGAAAGCATTGCCGAGGTTCCCCTGTCAGCGGCGGATACAGTGAATAAAGCCGTGGAAGCCGCCAAAAGAGCGCAAAAAGAATGGGCGCTTGTTCCGGCACCCCAGCGGGCGGAAGTACTGTACCGAGTCGGCTATTTGATGAGAGAACGGAAGGAACGGTTATCCCAGCTTCTGACGATGGAGAACGGAAAGGTCATCGAGGAAGCGAGAGGGGAAGTACAGGAAGGCATCGATATGGCTTTTTACATGGCGGGAGAGGGAAGGCGGCTGTTCGGCCAGACAACTCCGGCCGAATTGAAAGACAAGTTTGCGATGAGCGTGCGTGCTCCTGTGGGTGTAGTCGGAATCATTACGCCATGGAATTTCCCGATCGCCATTGCCACGTGGAAGTCGTTTCCCGCCATCGTTGCCGGAAACTCGGTCGTATGGAAGCCGGCGACAGAAACGCCGCTCATGGCATACGAGCTTGCCAGCATTTTTGAAGAAGCAGGTTTGCCAAAGGGCGTGCTGAACGTTGTATTCGGTTCAGGTTCGGAGATAGGGGAGGCGATGGTGGATCACGATGGCATCCGTGTCATTTCATTTACCGGATCAAATGAGGTGGGAAGGAATATTGCCGGGAAGTGCGGTCAGAAGCTGAAAAAAGTTTCCCTGGAAATGGGTGGCAAAAACGCGGTTATTGTGATGGATGATGCCGATTTGAATCTGGCGGTGGAAGGCATCATATGGAGTGCTTTCGGCACGAGCGGGCAAAGGTGTACGGCGTGCAGCCGGGTAATTGTGCATGAAAGCGTGAAAGAAAGGCTGGAGGAGCAACTGCTGGCTGCAGCCGAAAAGCTGACAATCGGCAACGGCCTGGATGAAAGTGTGAGGATCGGCCCGATCATCAACAGGGGGTCCCTTGAAAAAATAAGCCGTTATATTGAAATTGGGAAGGAAGAGGGAGCCAAACTGCTTGCCGGAGGATATGTCATGGACGAAGGGGATCAGGCAAACGGCTACTATTTTGCCCCTACCATTTTCACAGATGCTGCGCCGGATATGCGGATTGCCCAAGAAGAGATTTTCGGTCCTGTTGTCTCCATCATTCCTGTAAAATCCTTTGAAGAAGCCATTGAAGTCAATAATAGTGTGGCTTATGGGCTTTCAAGCTCCATTTTTACAAGGGATGTGAATAAGGTTTTTGCGGCCCAGCGCGATTTGGATACAGGCATTGTGTATGTGAACGCAGGGACCACGGGAGCCGAAATCCACCTGCCGTTTGGAGGAACGAAAGGAACCGGGAACGGCCACCGTGATTCAGGTGTGGCTGCCCTGGACGTCTTCACGGAGTGGAAAGCCATTTATGTGGATTACAGCGGGAAGCTGCAAAGGGCACAAATTGATGTGTAAAACTGACTTTTACCGGGATTCCCTGACTGGAAAAGGGCGGGGAATCCTGTTTCAAATAAAACAGCAAAGGGGAGCGGATGCATGAAGATCGGAATCTTGGGATCTGGACTGATGGGCAAGGAAGCGGCAAGGGATTGTGCATGGAGTGAAGAGGTGGAAGCGGTCGGTTTGGCGGACATTGATTTGTCGAGGGCAGAACGGGTTTGCCGGCAATTGGGTTCGCCAAAGCTGAAAGCGTTTTGTGTCGACGCAGGCAATCGGGATGAGCTTGCACAGTTTATGGGGCAGTATGATGTCATCATCAATGCACTGTTCTATTCCTTTAATGAGATTGTGGCCAAAACGGCCGTTGATGT